>NZ_JBFUIK010000016.1:0-104389 GCF_056401915.1 Cellulomonas sp. P4_D11
GCGAGGTCCGGCACGGCGGCGTGCGAGGTCCGGCACGGCGGCGTCGTCGCCCGCGGCCCAGGCGTCGGCCACCGGCGCGTCCCGCGGGCCGACCCGCAGGTCGGGCGCGACCACGAGGTACCCGCGCTCGTCGACCGGGAGGTCGGTATGCCGGGCGACCACCGGGTTGGCGGCGTTGCCGGCCGCCCACACGATCAGCTCGGAGTCGAACTCCTCGCCGGTCGAGAGCACCACGTGCCCATCCACCGCGGAGACCAGCTGGGTGTTCAGGTGCACGTGCGCGCCGCGCGACTCGAGGTTGCGGACCACCCACCGTCCCGGACCGTCGGTCACCTCGGGCAGGATCCGGCCCGCGGCCTCGACCAGGTGGAAGCCGAGGTCTGCACGCGTGAGCTCCGGGTAGGAGCGCAGGAGCGCGGTGGCCAGCGACAGCATCTCGCCGAATCCCTCCACGCCCGAGAAACCGCCGCCCACGAACGTCACCGTGAGGAGCCGCCGGCGCTCGGGCCCCGGGGGCAGCACCGATGCCCGGTCGAAGGCCGTGAGAAGGGTGTCGCGGATGGCGACGGCCTCCTCGACGTGCTTCATGCCGATCGCGTGCTCGGCGACGCCCGGGATGGGGAACGTCCGCGTGACGGCGCCCGCGGTGACCACGACGAGGTCGTACCCGAGCTCGACGTCGTCGCCGGCGGCGGGCCGCACCACGACCGTCTTGCGCGCGTGCTCGACCCTGGTGACCTGGCCCGCGACGATCCGGGATCGCTTGAGGTGCCGGCGCAGCGAGACGGCCGCGTGGCGCGCCTCGATCGAGCCGGCCATCACCTCGGGCAGGAACGGCTGGTAGGTCATGTACGGGCGCGGGTCGACCACGGTGATCTGCGCCTCGTCGGGACGCAGCGTCTTCTCCAGGTTCCACGCCGCGTAGAACCCCGAGTAGCCACCGCCGACGACCACGATCTGCTTCTTCTTCACGCTCACACCCTCTCGACCGTGCCGGACCCGGGAACGTGACACCTCAGGCCGCCGGCGCGAACTGCCGCAGCTTGCTCGGGCTCACCACGATGAAGACGTGGTCGATGCCCTTGGTCGAGGCGTCGACCGCGACGAGCGCCTCCGGCCGACCGTCGGCCGAGGTGACGAGCAGGGCCGCGGTGCCGTTGGCGGCGACGATCCGCAGCGTGGACTCGTTCCAGTACTTGCGCAGGATGTTGTCGAGGAACGTCACCGTGCGCTCCGGTCCGTGCAGCTCCTTGCGCGACGCGTGCACCTCGCCGCCGCCGTCGGGCCGGACGACGACGTCGTCGGCCAGCAGCTGCTCGAGGCCGGCCAGGTCCCCGGCCTGCGCGGCCGCGACGAACGACTCAAGCAGCCGGCGCTGCTCGGCGGCCGACACGGGCGCCGACCGCTCCGAGTCCAGGCGCTCGCGCGCCCGCCGGGCGACCTGTCGCGCGTTGACCTCGGAGATGTCGAGCACGTCGGCGATCTCGCGGTGGGAGTAGTCGAAGGCCTCCCGCAGCACGTAGCTCGCCCGCTCCGCCGGGGTCAGCTTCTCCAGCAGGAGGAGCACCGCCATCTCGAGCGCCTCGGCCCGCTCCGCACCGAGCGCCGGGTCGGCCGCCGTGTCCACGGGCTCGGGCAGCCACGGGCCGACGTACGTCTCGCGCCTGGCGTGCGCGGACGTGGCCGCATTGATGGCCAGCCGGGTCGTCGTCGTGGTGAGGAACGCCGCGGGGTTGCGCACGACGGTGCGGTCCGTGCCCTGCCAGCGCAGCCAGGCGTCCTGGACCACGTCCTCGGCCTCCGCGACGCTGCCCAGCATCCGGTACGCGATGCCGAACAGGCGCGGGCGGGCGTCCTCGAACGCGGCGACGTCCGTGTCGGGGACGTTGGTGTTCCATCCGGCGCTCGGTGCGGCGGTGTTGTCGGTGGGGTCGCTGGCCACCGTCACAACATAGACGGGCACGTCACCGAGCGAACCAGTCGTCGAGGCGCAGCGTGGCCAGGACCGCGTCACTCGTCGGGACCAGCGTGTCCTTGACGAGCCTCCCGTGGTCCGTGCGACGAGCGACGCGCTGGTCATGGGTTCGGCTGCGCAGCGGGCCGAGGCGTGACACTGACCTGGTGAGCGTCGACTGGGACCAGGTCGCGGCGTTCGTCGACCGCCTCGTGCCGCAGGACGACTACCCGTCGGCGTCCCAGGCCGGCGTCGTCGACTCGTTGCGCGCGATGGCCGACGGTCCGCACCGCGCGCTGTGGGACGGCCTCCTGGCTCCGGGGTTCGCAGTGCTGGCCGACGAGTCGGTGGACGACCTGCTCGGCGCGCGGACCCAGGCGACGTGGCCGGTCGACAGCGCCGACTTCGCCCAGACGATGGTCCGGCTGGTGGCGGAGCAGTACTACGGCGCTCGCGACGCCCCCGGGTGGGCGATGGTCGGCTACGACCCCCGCCCGCGGCGCAGCCCCCTGCTCGGTCCGCCGCCGCCGCTGCCCACGCGCAGGCTCTCCGACGCCGCCGACCGGTACGACGTCCTCGTCGTCGGCGCGGGCGCCGGCGGGGGAGTCGCGGCCTCGGTGCTCACCCGGGCGGGGCTGCGGGTGCTCCTGCTCGAGCGCGGCGAGCTCCTGGCCTACGACGAGGTCGGCAACGATCACCTGCGCAACTTCCGCGTCAGCCGGTACGGCCACAACACGCCGCCCTTCCTCGACGACGCCGGCCCGCGGGTGGTGGTCGACCCCGACGGCACCGAGCGGGTCGAGCCGCCGTGGGGACCGGGCTACAGCGCGCTGCCGTACACGGTGGGCGGCGGCACGCGCGTCTACCAGGGCATGGCGTGGCGGCTGACGCCGGAGGACTTCCACCTGGCCACCACCCACGGCGTCCCGGACGGCAGCTCCCTGAGCGACTGGCCCCTGTCGTACGCCGACCTGGAGCCGTACTACACGCGGGCCGAGCACGAGATCGGGGTGTCCGGCGACGGGTCCGCCCACCAGAACCAGGGGCCGCGCTCGGCCGGCTACCCGATGCCGCCGCTGCCGGACAACACCGAGGCGCAGGTGCTCCGCCGTGGGGCCGAGCGGCTCGGCCTGTCCACGGGGCCTGTGCCGCTGCTCATCAACTCGGTCCCTCGCGGCGGCCGGGGGCGGTGCGTGCAGTGCGGAGAGTGCGTGGGGTTCGCCTGCCCGAGCGACGCCAAGAACGGCCCGTACAACGCGCTGCTGCCCGACGCCGTGGCGGCCGGGTGCGTGCTGGTCACCGGAGCGCGGGTGCTCGAGGTGCTCGCCGGGGCGAGCGGGGCGGTCACCGGCGTCCTCGTGGTCGACGAGGCGACCGGTGCGCGTCGGACCCTCTCGGCGGGACACGTCGTCCTGTCCTGCGGCGCCATCGAGACCGCCCGCCTGCTGCTGGCCAGCCGCTCGGCGGCGCACCCGGACGGGCTCGGGAACCACGACGACCAGGTCGGCCGCCACCTGCAGGGTCATCCGTACGTCGGCGGGTTCGGCCTGTTCGACGACGAGGTGATCGACGGTCCGGGGCCGAACGTGCGGATCGCCACCTGCGACTACGTCAACGGGCTCCCGGGTGCGATCGGCGGCGGGGTACTGGCCAACGAGGTGATCAAGCTGCCCGTCGCGCACTGGCTCACCGCGCTCCCGCCCGACGCTCCGCGGTGGGGGCTCGCGGGCAAGCACGCGATGCGCGACCTGTACCGGCGCACCAGCCACGTGTTCGGGCCGGTGCAGGAGGTCCCGATGCCCGACCTGCGGGTCACCCTCGACGCGCGCCACGCCGACCGGCACGGCATGCCGGTGGCGCGGCTGTCGGGCCGTCAGCACCCCGAGACGATCGCGACGGCCCGGCTGCAGGAGGCGCGCGCCATGGACTGGCTCGTCGCGTCCGGCGCGAGCCGCGTCTGGCCCTCAGGCCCGATCCCCACGGGCGTGACCGCGGGTCAGCACCAGGCGGGCACGTGCCGGATGGGCGAGGACCCCGCCACGTCGGTCACCGACCCCCACGGCCGGGTGCACGGCCACGACAACCTGTGGGTGATGGACGGTTCCGTGCACGTGACGAACGGCGGCTTCAACCCCGTGCTCACCATCCTCGCGCTGGCGTACCGCAGCGCGGAGCACCTCGCAGCGCTCTAGGTCACCAGCTCCCGCGGGAAGACGAGCACGTCGACCAGGGCGCCGTTGCGCCAGACCGTGACCTCGATGCGGCGGTCGATCGCGTCCTCGACCATGAGCTTCTGCACGGCGGTGGCGGTGACCACCCGGCTGCCGTCCAGCTCGACGACGATGTCGCCGCGGTGCAGGTCGGCCTGCGCCGCCGGGCTGCCGGGGGAGACGCCGGCGATCTGCAGGCCGGTGGGGGAGCCGATCCGCTCGGCGAGGTGCGCGGGGAGCGGCACCTGCGCGCCGACGATGCCGAGCCACGCCCGTCGCACCCGGCCGGTGGTCATCAACGCGGTGATGATCTCCCGCGTCGTCGCGTTGATCGGCACGGCCAGGCCGACGCCGATGCCGGCCAGCGCGGTGTTCACGCCGACCATCCGGCCGGCGCTGTCGGCCAGCACGCCGCCGCTGTTGCCCGGGTTGAGCGCCGCGTCGGTCTGCACGACCTCGTCCACCACGCGGCCGGACGCGGTCGGCAACGACCGGCCCAGGGCGGAGACGATGCCGGCGGTGACGCTCCCGGCCAGCCCGAGGGGGTTGCCCAGCGCGACCACCAGCTGGCCGACCTGCAGGAGGGCCGCGTCGCCCAGCTCGACGGGCGCCGGGACGTCGCCGCGCGCGAGCAGCACCGCGAGGTCCGAGAGGACGTCGCGCCCGACCACGTCCGCGGGCAGGGTCGTCCCGTTGGTGAACGCCGCCTCGGCGACGGTCGCCCCTGCCACCACGTGCGCGCTGGTCAGGAGGTAGCCGTCGGTGGTGATGACGCTCGCGCTGCCGGCGCCGGTGCCGCGCGACGTGCGCACGGTGAGGCTGGCGACGCTGGGCAGCACCGCCTCCGCGACGGCGACCACCGTGCGGGAGTAGGCGTCCAACGGATCCTCGTCCACGGCCGGTACAGCGACGTGGGCGCTGCCGGTATGCCCGGGGTTCGCCGCGGGCGCAATCAGCCGCGCATGCCGAACGTGTGCCGCACGTCCTGACCGAACGCGATCCGCCCGGACGTGTCGCCCAGCGCGCCGACGGCGTCGAGCACGTCACGGCGGAGCTCGCCGTGCGCCTCCTCCGGGACCGCCTCCCACATGGCGCGCTGCCCGTGGGACCAGGAGAACTCGAGGAAGTGCTCGGGGTCGCGGAAGGTCGCCTCGACCGTGCGGTGGACGGTCCGGACCGCGTCGAGGCCGGCGTCGTCGAACAGGTGCTCCATGCCCGCGTCCGACGCGAACGGTCCGCGCCGCCCGCTGGTCCGGGCGTCGAGCATCGCGGGCGGGAGGTGGGGGTCGAACAGCGCGTCGACCGCCCGCCACCGCTCGTCCTGCTCGCCGAACGTCGTCACGCCGACCCGGCCCCCGGCGACCAGCAGCTCGGTCCAGGCGCGCAGCGCGGCCGCCGGGTCCGGCAGGAAGAACAGGACGAGGCACGACGCGACGACGTCGAACGACGACGCCGGCAGCGCGGGCTCGCGGGCATCATCGACGCGGACCTCGACCTGCGGGAGGTCGGCGAGGTCCCGCGCTGTCAGCTCGACCATGCGCGGCGCCAGGTCGATGCCCAGCGCGTACCCGTCGGACCCGGCCGCGTGAGCCAGCGGCGCGAGCGCGGCGCCGCGGCCGCAGCCGACGTCGAGCACCCGCTCGCCCGGGCGGACGGCCAGCTCGTCGACCAGACCGGCGGCGATCGGCCCGAACCAGGGCACGCCGACGTCGTCGTACGTGTCGGCCGCCCGGTCGAACACTCCCGCGATGCCATCCGGTGCTCCCATGCCGACACCCTGTCAGTGCGTGGCAGCCCCGACCAGCGGTTCGCGGGCTCGCGACGACGCCGGCCACGACCTCGCTGCCGCCGGTCAGCGCCCGCGGGTGGCCGGACTCACGACGCGACGTCTCGTCCGTGGACGGTCAGAGCCCAGATCACGAGGACGTCGAGGGCGATCACCACGAGCGCCCAGACCGGGTAGTAGGGCAACCACGTGAAGTTGGTGATCGCGCTGACCACGGCAAGCAGCACGCCGACCGTGCGGGCCCACACCGCGCCGCGGAAGACGAAGAAGCCGGCGAACGCCACCAGGATGCCGAGCAGCAGGTGGATCCAGCCCCAGGTCGTGACGTCGAAGGAGAACGTCCATTCCGGGCCGACGACGTAGAAGGTGTCGTTGACCAGGGCGACGATGCCCTGGATGACGTGCAGGATCCCGATCATCACCATGATCGTGCCGGCGAAGACGCTCACCCCCACGGCCAGGTCGCTGCGGTTCTCGCTCACGTGCGTTCCTCTCGATCGGTCCGGCAGTCGGTGTCGTGCGTGTCGAGGACTAGATCCGGCGGCGGCGGCCGGGCGTCACGGCGGCGGCCACGACGGCCGTCTTCGCGATCGGCGCGGGTCCGGGCGTGACGGCCTTGACCACGACGGCGGTCTTGGCGACGGGGTGGCCGATGACGCCGACCCGTCCGACACGTGCAGGGCGGAGCGGCATGTCAGGCCTCCAGCTCGAGAGCGTCGTCCGCCTGGATCGAGGCGATGATCGCTTGGATGGGGATGCGGCCGTCGGCGATCAGCTGGCCGCCAGAGCGGCGTGCGGCGGACGCGAACGGCGCGGCCCAGAGGTTCTCCCAGATGAGCACGCCGGCGGTGCTGCCCGGGTCCATCGCGGCAGCGAGGTTCTCGACGTCCTCCTCGGCGAGCAGCTCGGCCAGCTCGGCCTCGATCGCCTGCAGCGGTCCGAGGTTCGGGATGTCCGAGAGCTCGATCGCGTCCACCGAGCCGTCCTCGTTCTTGGTGAGGACCAGCACGTCGATCACGCGGATGGTGCCGGCGTCGACGAGCGCGACGAGCTCGTCGACCATCTCCCCGGTGAAGCTGCTGTGTCCGGCCGGGAACTCCACGACGACGTAGTCGACGGGTCCCAACGCGTCCAGCGACGACTCGGTCATCAGAACCTCTTCCCCTGTCCGGTGGCGCTCACGCGAGAGCCTTGGCCTTGAGCTGGGCGAACTCGGCCTGGTCGATGGCCCCCGAGTCGAGCAGGGCCTTGGCCGAGGCGATCTGGTCGGCGGCCGACGACGACGGGCTCGCGCTCCGGATGCGGTCGTCGAACTGGGACTGGGCGGCCTGCATCTGGGCGGCCTGGCGCTCGCCCATGCCGCGGCCCCGCACGATCAGGTACAGAAGGATCCCGAGGAACGGCAGCAGGATCAGCAGGATGACCCACAGCGCCTTGACGCCGCCGCCGGTGTCGCGGTCGCGGAACAGGTCGCTGAAGATGGCGATGAGCAGCCAGAACCAGATGACGAAGAGGAAGAACTCCAGCATCCAGAGCAGCACGTCGCCGCTGCCGAACGTCGCGGACAAGTTCATGGCGGGCTCCTTCGTGGGTGACGACGACCGTCTGGGTCAGGACCCGTGGCGGTCGCGAGTCCCGCGTCGTGGGGCTCGGTGCGATCGTCCGACGGCCGGTCGGGGCGCGGGATCACCCCCTGCCACGATCACCCGGGTGAGTGCACAGGGTGCCCGCTCTGTCCGACTCGTCCCCCCGAAGGGCTAGGGTGCATCTCAAGCGGCCCTGGGGAGAGTTCGTGGCGCACGACATCGGGTCTGAGCAGGCAGACCACGTTCGGCAGAGGTCCCGGCTCGGCGTGGTCTCGGCCAAGCTCGCACCTCCTCGTCCGCCGCGTGGCTCGGTGAGCCGGCCTGCGCTGGTCGAGGCCCTCCGCGAGGGTCGAGGGCGCGCCCTGACGTTGGTCTCGGCGCCGGCGGGGTTCGGGAAGACGACACTGCTGGCGGAGTGGGTCCAGGCCGGTCCGCCCGGACGGTTCGCGTGGGTCACGCTCGACGCGGGGGACTGTGAGCCGCAGCGGTTCTGGGCGCACGTCGTCGCCGCGCTGCCGGGCGTCGGGGACGCCACCGTCGCCGCGGTGCGCAGCCGCCCGGCCCGCATCGTCGACGTCGCGCTCCCGCGGCTCTACGACGAGCTGGCCGACGGCGTCGAGGACGTGATCCTCGTCCTCGACGACTACCACCGCGCGGAGACGCCCGAGATCAGCGCGCAGCTCGCCGAGTTCATGCGATACCGACCGTCGCGGGTCCAGCTCGTGGTGTCGACGCGGTCGGACCCCGCGCTCGGCGTCGCCAGGCTGCGGGCCTCCGGCGACCTGGTCGAGCTGCGGGCGGACGCGCTGCGGTTCGACGAGGCGGAGGTCGCCCGGTTCTTCGACGGGATCGGGGTGGAGGGCCTGACGTCGGCGCAGGAGCAGCAGCTGACGGAGCGCACCGGCGGCTGGCCGGCGCCGTTGCGTCTCGCCTCGCTGCTCATGCCCTCCAGCGACCGGGCCGAGTTCATCGACCAGTTCTCAGGCGCGAGCCGGACGGTCGTCGACTACCTCTCCCGGGACGTGCTCGAGCTCGTGGAACCCGCGACCCGCGAGTTCCTGCTCCAGGTCTGCGTGCTGGGCCGGCTCAACGGCCCGCTGTGCGACGCCGTGGCGCAGACCACGGGCTCGGGCGCGCTGCTGGCCGACCTCGAGCGGGCGAACCTGTTCATCTCGGTCGACAGCGCAGGCGAGTGGTACCACGCTCACCAGCTGTTCCGCGAGGCTCTCCGTGTCGAGCTGACCCGAACCCGGCCGGACCTCGTCCCCGTCCTGCACGCCCGCGCCGCGGCCTGGCTCGAGGCGGCCGGTGACGTCGAGGCCGCGACGGACCACGCCATCGCGGCGCGCGACGTGGGGACCGCGTCGCGCCTCGTGGCCGGCCAGGTGCAACCGATGTCGGCGGGCGGCCGCAGCGCGAACATCCGCCGATGGCTCGACAGGCTGTCGTGGCCGGCCGCGCGCCGGGACCCGGAGCTCGCCTTCGTCCGCGCGATCGCCGCCAGCCTGGACAACCGGCTCGACGAGGTGGGCGAGTGGCTCGAGGTCGCTCGCACGGGACCCCCGGACGTCCTCGACGCGGGTGGGCTCTCGCTCGGCTTCCGGGTGGACTTCCTCGACAGCGCGATGGGCGTGAACGACGTGGGGCGCGCCTGCACGGCGGCGCGGCGCGCGGTGGCCGGGGCGCCGAACCCGAGCTGGCACGGCATCGCGCTGTCCTGCCTCGGCCAGGCGCTGTACCTCCAGGGGAGCGTCACCGAGGCCGTCGACACCCTGCGCCACGCGGTGGGCGAGATCTCGGACGCCAACCCGATCATGCTGGCGTTCGCCGTCGGCAACCTCGGGCTCGCGGAGTCGGCGGCGCAGGCCGACAGCCACGCCGACCCGCTGCTCGACCGGATGACCGAGGTGCTCCGGCTGGCGGGCGCCGACCGGTCCCCGCCGGGCGCGATCCTCCAGCTCGCCCGGGCCGAGCGCGCCCGTCGGCTCGGCGACCCCCGGGGCGCTGCCACCGAGATCCGGTCGGCGATCGACGTGCTCGAGGACATGCCGCGCAGCGCGTGGCTGGCCAACGCCTTCCTCCTGCTCGCGGCGACCCGGCGTGTCGTCGGCGACGGCGCCGGCGCCTCGGCGTCCGTCGACCGGGCGGTCGAGATCCTCGACCGGCTCCCGGACCCCGGCGGGCTCGTCCTGCGCGCGACGACCCTGCGCGGGCTGCTGGCCGGGCCGACCCGCCACGCCACCGGCTACGGGGAGGAGCTGTCCGAGCGCGAGGTCGTCGTGCTGCGGCTCGCCGCGGACGGGCTCCAGCAGCGCGAGATCGCCGACCAGCTCTTCATCTCCTACAACACGGTCAAGTCGCACCTCAAGGCGGCGTACCGCAAGCTCGGCGTCACCTCGCGGGAGGCGGCGATCGTGCGCCTGCGCGAGCTGGACCTCCCGCCGGACCCGACCACCCGGGTGAGCGTCCCCGTGGGTGGTCCGTCCTGAGCGTCCAGCGCGCACGATGCCCGGATGGTCCTGTGCACGATCGTCGTCGTCGGGGAGCTCGACGAGCGCTTCGGTGACGCCTTCGAGGGCATGACGCTCACGGCCGGCGAGGGCCGCACCGAGCTCGCCGGGAGCCTGACCGACCAGGCGCACGTCGAGGGGGTCCTGCACCAGCTCTTCGATCTCGGCCTCGAGGTCGTGTCGTTCGCGACCTCGCCTTCGATGCCGTCCACCACTCACCCGGGTGAGCGCCCGGGGGGTGAGCAGCGGTCGTCGTCGGCCGACTGAGCATGAGCAGAGTCCAGCCCGCCCGTGGAGGAGATGGCATGTCCCAGCCGTTGCCCAGGTCCGTCCTGCCGATCCCGCCCCGGCGGCAGACAGGCCTGACCACCTACGACGCCAAGGACCCCGACACGGCCTACCCGCCGATCGAGCCGCTCCGGCCGCCGGACGGTGCGCCCCACGTGCTGATCATCCTCATCGACGACTGCGGCTTCGGGGCGCCGAGCACGTTCGGCGGGCCGTGCCTCACGCCGACCGCCGACCGGCTCGCGGCGGCGGGGCTGCGGTACACGCGGTTCCACACCACGGCCCTGTGCTCGCCCACCCGGGCCGCGATGCTGAGCGGCCGGAACCACCACTCGGTCGGGATGGGTGGGATCACCGAGCTGGCCACGTCGGCGCCCGGCAACAGCTCGATCCGGCCGCTCGACTGCGCACCGCTGGCCGAGACGCTGCGCCTGAACGGCTACAGCACGGCGCAGATCGGCAAGTCCCACGAGGTGCCGGTGTGGGAGACCGGTCCGACCGGACCGTTCGACCGCTGGCCCACGGGCAGCGGGTTCGAGTACTTCTACGGGTTCATCGCCGGCGAGACCAACAACTTCTTCCCCGCGCTGTACGAGGGCACCACCCCGATCGAGCCGCCAAAGACGCCCGAGGAGGGCTACCACCTCAGCGAGGACCTGGCCGACCGGGCGATCGCGTGGGTGCGCCAGCAGCGGTCGATGGCGTCGGACCGCCCCTTCTTCCTGTACCTCGCGCCGGGAGCGACCCACGCGCCGCACCTGGTGCCCGCGGAGTGGGTCGACAAGTACCGCGGGAAGTTCGACCAGGGCTGGGACGAGGTCCGGGAGCAGACGTTCGCCCGGCAGAAGGAGCTCGGGGTGATCCCCCCGGAGGCGGAGCTCACCGCGCGGCCCGACGAGATCCCCGCCTGGGACGAGATGTCCGACGTGCTCAAGCCTGTGCTGGCCCGCCAGATGGAGATCTACGCGGCGTTCCTCGAGCACGCGGACCACCACGTCGGACGCGTGATCGACGCCATGGAGGACCTCGGCGTCCTCGACGACACGCTCGTCTACTACATCATCGGCGACAACGGGGCGAGCGCCGAGGGCACGGTCAACGGCACGTTCAACGAGCTGATCTCGCTGAACGGCGCGGCGGCGCTGGAGACGCCGGAGTTCATGGCCGCCCACGTCGAGCAGTTCGGCACCCCCGAGGGCTACAACCACTACTCGGTGGGCTGGGCGCACGCGATGGACACCCCGTACCAGTGGACCAAGCAGGTCGCCTCGCACTTCGGCGGCACCCGCAACGGGACGGTCGTGCACTGGCCGGCGGGCTTCGAGGCCAAGGGCGAGACGCGGCACCAGTTCTCCCACGTCATCGACGTGGCCGCCACGGTGCTCGACGTGGTCGGGCTGCCCGAGCCCGACTTCGTCAACGGCATCCAGCAGCGCGCGCTCGAGGGGTCGAGCATGCGTCCGAGCTTCGACGACGCGGGCGCCGCCGAGCACCACGAGACGCAGTACTTCGAGATGTTCGGCAACCGCGGGATCTACCACAAGGGCTGGACCGCCGTGACCCGGCACAGCACGCCGTGGGTGATGGGGACCGGGCTCCCGGCGTTCGACGACGACAACTGGGAGCTGTACGACACGACGACCGACTGGTCGCAGGCGCACGACCTGGCGGCGGAGCAGCCCGAGCGGCTGCACCAGCTGCAGCGGCTGTTCCTCATCGAGGCGACCAGGTACAACGTGCTGCCGATGGACGACCGGCGGGTGGAGCGGTTCAACAGCGACCTCGCAGGCCGGCCGACGATGGTCCCGGGCACGTCCCAGACCCTCTACGGCGGCATGTCCCGGCTCTCGGAGAACGCGATCATCAACATCAAGAACAAGTCCCACTCCGTGACGGCGGAGGTCGTGATCCCGGACGGCGGCGGGCGCGGCGTCGTCATCGCGCAGGGCGGCGCGTTCGGCGGGTGGGCGCTCTACCTGATCGACGGCGGCCTGCGGTACTGCTACAACGTCCTGGGTCTCCAGCGCTTCACGGTGATCGGCTCGTCCGAGGTGCCTAGCGGCACCCACCAGGTCCGGGTCGAGTTCGCGTACGACGGCGGTGGCCTGGGCAAGGGCGGATCCATCACCCTCTACGTGGACGGCGAGGCCGTGGGCGAGGGTCGGGTCGATGCCACCGTGCCCATGGTCTTCTCCGCCGACGAGACCACCGACCTCGGCGTCGACACCGCCTCGCCGGTCAGCGACGACTACACCCCGGTGCAGAGCGTGTTCAACGGGACGATCGCCTGGGTCAGGATCGACCTCGGCGACGACGACCACGGCCACCTGATCACGCCCGAGCAGCGTCTCCAGGTGGCGATGAGCAAGCAGTAGGGCGCCGACGACGGCGGCACTGCCGAGCCGCCGTCGTCGGGGAGCCGCTGCTAGCTCGCGGGGGTTCCCGCGCCGGCCAGGACGGGCTCGTCGGTCGGTGGCACGACCGGCACCGGGGGGCTCACCACGGCGGGCGGCTCAGGGCGCCGCGCGTGCGCGGTGACCTTGCGCGCGCGTCGCAGCGCTGGCCGCTCGACGAGCAGCCAGCTCGCGGCGGCGAGCGGCACGGTGCAGACGATCGCCAGCGCGTCGTACGCCGCGAGGTGGAGCTGGTACAACCCCAGCATGGCGAGGATCTGCTGCACCGGGAACGCGTAGATGTACACGCCGTACGAGATGTCGTGCTTCTGGATCAGCCTCGGGGACCGCACCGCGGCACCGGCCCACAGCACGACGTAGGCCAGCAGCGGTGCGGCGAGCTGCGGACCCCAGTCCGGCACGTTCATCGCGGCCACCAGCCCGAGCCCGGCCGCCACCAGAGCGATCGGCCACGTGAAGGCGATCCGGTCGCGGATCATGTAGAACCACGAGCCCGCCAGGAAGAACGGGATGAGCTGCAGCAGGTACATCAGCACTGCGTTGTTGCCGAAGTACGACGAGACCGTCGTCGGCCAGCCCGCGTACCCGACGATGCTGAGCACCATCGCCACGAGCACCACCCACGGGCGCCGCCGCACCCACACGGAGGCGAGCAGCGCCGCGATGATGAGGTAGCAGTAGAACTCCCAGTACAGGGTCCAGAGCGAGCCCGACCACACGGCGGGGTAGGGGACGCCGCTGGGCGTCCCGGCCACGTCGTAGGCGTTGATGCGCAGGCCGGAGTTGGTGAAGATGTAGTTGAAGGGCGTCGTCGCCGTGGTGAGGAACCCCTCGATCGACCCGTGCGCCGTGTAGTAGGCCACCGGGGCGAACACGAGTGCCGTGACCAGCAGGCACACGATGAACGCCGGGAAGATCCGCGCGACGCGCAGCACGAGGTAGGCGCCGAGCGGCTTCGTCAGCCGGCTGCCGGTGATGAGGTAGCCGGAGATCGCGAAGAACGCGAAGACGGACCAGCCGCCCATGGTCTGCCCGTTGAGCTGCGGACCCTCACCGCGTCCCGACAGGACCCAGCCGTGCGCGACGAGGACCGCGTAGGCGAGGACCAGGCGGACGAGGTTCAACCCGTTGTGCCGGCTCCCCAGGTCGCTCGCGCCGAACGTCCAGAGCCGGCTCCGGCCCGACGGGACGGGTGCGAGAGGAACGCTGGGCGACTCGACGGTGGTGGCGGCGGTCACGCGGCACGCACCGGGAGCGACGGCAAGAGGGAGGAGGTCGGGGTCCGAGGTTCTCCGGAGCCGCCGGCCAGGGGTGTCGAGCGCATGGTTCACAAGTGTGCAGCATCGGGTGACCGATCCGGCGCACCCGCTCCGGGGCGGGCGACGTCAGCGGGCTCCGACCTCGCCCGCCTCGATCACCCTGCCGGTGGCAGCCGCCAACGCCTCCAGCGCCTGGCGGGCGTGCCGGTGCGAGGCGGAGACGTGGACCTCGGCGACCAGGCCGTGCTGCTCGACGCCGGGGTCGGCCGTCAGCAGCAGGAGGGTCCGGCCCACGCCCTGCGGGACGAGGTGGGCGGCGACGCGGTAGTCGACGCCGTTCCAGCGCCCCGAGCCGCCGGCGCCCTCACCAGGCGTGGCCGAGTCGATGGCGACGTCGGAGTGCTCCAGGTGCCACGTCGTGCCGGGCCGGGTCTCGTCGGCGCCCGCCGCCTGGGTGAGCGCCCGCCAGGCGACGTCCTTCGCCACCGGCAGGTCGATGCTCGACTCGGTCTCCTTGGGTACGCCCATCCGTCGATCATCGACCGGCGGCGACCAATTCCTCTACTCCTTCGTCGATCGAGATGTGGAGGAGGCGCACGGCACAGGTGTCGGCGCTGCGCGAGCGTCGTCAGCTCTCCTCGGGGTCCTGGCCGAGCGCCGCCCGGCCGCCGTCGACCGGGAGGACCGCGCCGGTCACGAACGAGGCCGACTCCGACAGCAGGTAGGCGACCGCGGCCGCCACCTCGTCCGCGCGACCGACCCGGCCCAGCGGGTGGAGCCGCCGCATCTCCTGCTCGATGCGGGCGGTGTGCTCGGCGCCGCCCGCGTCGAGGAACGCCTCGTACCGGGCGGTCGAGATGGAGCCCAGGGCGACCGCGTTGACCCGGACCTGGCGGTGCCCGTGCTCGACGGCCGCCGCCCGCGTGAGGCCCTCCACCGCCGCCTTGGCGGTCGCGTAGGGCAGCGAGCCTCGGACCGGCCGCTGCGCCTGGTGCGACGACACGTTGACGATCGAGCCCGGACCGGGGAAGCGGCGCGCGGCGACCGCGGTGCCGACCAGGGCGGGAGCGAGGTTGTCGACGACGAGCGACAGGAGCTCGGCCGGACCGTCCGACGGCTCGGGGTCCCGGAACACCGCCGCGTTGTTGACCCAGCCGGTCAGAGTCCCGAGCGCCGCCGCGGCGTCCGCCGCGGCCTCGGCGACGTCCGTCTGCCCGGCGCTGCCGACGACGGCCGCGACCGGGAGGTCCGTCGGCAGCCACGCCACCGCACCGGGGTCGAGCTCGACGACGACGACGCCCTCGCCGTCGTCGAGGAGCCGCTCGACGACGGCCCGGCCGATGCCGCGGCCGCCTCCGGTCACCACGGTCGTGCGCAGCCCCACGTCAGCCGCCGGCCCGGGTCCCGGCGTCCCACCACCGCAGGACGCGCAGCGCGCGCAGGGTGTTCCACCGGCTGGGCGCCCCGACGCCCTCGTCGAGCTCGAGGTGCGCCTGGCCGGCCGGGACGCGGTCGAGCAACCAGCGGCCGTCGGGTTGGCGCCGGGAGCGCACGAGCTCGGCGGCCTCGGCCATGCGCTGGTCGGGAGGCCCGCCGGCACCGCGGAAGTAGTCGAGCGCGCGCAGGACGTCGTACTGCCAGTAGTACGGGAACGCGAGCTGCAGGTACGTGGGGTCGGCCACCTCGTGCGTGCTGAGCCGCCGGAACAGCCCGCGCGCGAGCAGGTACTCCTCGCCGCCCCGGCGGGCGTCGCGGACTGCCGACGACCCGCCCGTCGCGTGCTCGAACGCGAGCAGGCCGTCGAGCACGTTGATCGTCGTGTCGAACGACGAGCGCACCGACCCGTTCTCGACCTCGCAGTTCCAGCCGCCGTCGGGCAGCCGTTCGCCGAGGACGCGGTCGACCAACGGCGCGACGTCGACGCCGAAGTAGGCGCCCGTCTCGATCGTCCGGCCGTTGATGCACGGCTCGACCTCGCCGTCGAAGTACCGCTGGCCGGCGTGCTCCCAGCGTCCGTTCTCGGCGACCAGCGCGACGGCGCGGCGGGCCGAGGCCGTCGCCGGGTCCAGGCCGAGGATCTGCAGGGTCTGCAGCACGTGCATCGTGGCGGTCCACGGCTGGCCCGGACCGTCGCCGGAGTAGTCGGCGGGGAAGCACGCGCCGCCCGCCCACAGCCCGTCCGTGTCCTCGAGGGCCAGCAGCCGGGCCCCCCAGCCCTCGTGCTCGACCCGCGCCCGCGCGGCGGCGACCTCACCGGGCGGCGCGTCCGTCAGGTCACGCAGCACCTGCCAGCGGATCGCGGGGTCGCTGTCGAGCAGCCAGTCGATCACGTCCATCGATCCAGGCTAGGCGCGACCCGTCCGCGCCGCGTAGGCACGCTTCATCTTGACGCGGTTGCCGCAGTCCGTCATCGAGCACCAGCGCCCGGACCGGTTGCGCGAGGCGTCGTAGTAGGCCCACCGGCACTCGTCGCGGGCACAGACCTTGAGCCGGTCCCACGCGCCGTCGGCGCGGGCGTGCTCGACGGCGGCGAGCAGCGCGGCGACCGCCCTGGCGACCGGCGCCGGGTCGACGGGAGCGAGCATCCGGTCGCCCGACGCGTCGAACCGGACGACGAGGGCCGTCGAGCCGAGGGCCGAGTTGAAGCGGTCGAGTGCGAGCGGGTCGGGGGCGTGGCCCGCATGCACGAGCAGGAGCTGTCGCAGCCCTTCGCGCACGGCGACCGCCTGCGCGAGGTCGGCGTCGTCGACTCGGGGCACCTCGTCGGCGAGCCCGTGCGCGTGCAGCCAGGTTCCCAGCGCGGCCGGCGAGTCCAGCTGCTCCGTCCCCGCGGCGAGGTCGACCGAGTTGACGAAGTCCTTCACGACGAGGGCGGCGGGCGGGATCTCCGCCCGAACGCCCGCATCCGTACTTCCCACATCGCGCATGACACCACTGTACGCCTCTGAGTGGTGTAACACCGGCAAAGCGCGTTGACTGGTGTGCATGAACGAGACCGAGACCGAGACCGCGACCCGCGCCGGTGCCCGCGAGTGGACGGGCCTCGCCGTGCTGGCGCTGCCCTGCCTGGTGGTGTCCATGGGATCCAACGTCCTGCACCTGGCCCTCCCGGAGATCTCCGAGACGCTGCGCCCGACCAACGCGCAGCTGCTCTGGGTCGTCGACGGCTACGTGTTCCTGCTCGCCGGCTCGCTCATGACGATGGGGGCGCTGGCCGACCGGATCGGCCGCAGGCGCCTGCTCCTGCTCGGCGGCGGCTCCTACGGCGTGCTCTCCCTGGCGGCCGCCCTGTCGACCACGCCCCAGATGCTGGTCGCCGCGCGCATGCTGCTCGGCATCGCGGGTGCGACGCTCATGCCGTCCACGCTCTCGCTGATCCGCTCGATGTTCGTGGACGTCCGCCAGCGCACGACCGCGCTGGGCGTGTGGACCGCGAGCTTCGCCCTCGGCGGTGTGGTCGGACCGCTCGTCGGCGGAGTCCTGCTCGGCGCCTTCTGGTGGGGGTCGGTGTTCGTGGTCGCGGCGCCGGTCATGCTGCTGCTCGTCGTCCTCGGCCCGCGTCTGCTGCCCGAGTTCCGCGACGAGGACGCGCCTCCCGTCGACCTGCCGAGCGCCGGTCTGTCGGTGGTCGCCCTCCTCCTGGTCGTCTACGGGATCACGCGGCTCGCCGAGTCCGGCGCCGGCCCGCAGCCGCTCGCCGCGCTCGTCGTCGGGACCGCCGCCGGGGCCGGCTTCCTCGCACGTCAGCGCCGCCGCCCCACCTTCGGGCTCGAGCTCTTCCACCGGCGGACCTTCGGCCTCCCCGTCGCGGCCAACGCGGTCGCGTTCTTCGTGCTGTACGGGATGCAGCTCCTCCTCGCGCAGTACCTGCAGCTCGTGCTCGGGCTGTCCCCGCTGGAGGCGGGACTCTGGACGATCCCGTCCGCCCTCGGCTACCTGCTCGGGTCGGTGCTGGCCCCCCGCGTGGCCGACCGGCTGCGTCCGGGACCCGCGCTCGGAGCCGCCCTGGCGGTGTCGGCGACCGGGTTCGCCCTGCTCGTGCTCGTCCCGGTCGGCGGGGGCCTGTCGGTGTACGTGGGGGCGTCCGTCCTCCTGTCGATCGGGCTCGCCCCGGTGTACGTCGTCGCCACCGGGCTGGCCGTGGCCGCCGCCCCGGAGCGCCAGGCCGGGGTCGCGTCGGCCCTGCTCGAGACGTGCACCAACCTCGGGGGAGCGCTCGGGATCGCGGTGCTCGGCAGCGTGGCGGGGGTGGTGTTCCGCGCGCGGCTGGACGCGACCGCGCCCCCGGGGGTGACGGCGCCCGGCACGGTGGGTGGCGCGGTCGACGCGGCCCGCGACCTGCCCGCCGCGCAGGCGGACGGGCTTCTCGACGCGGCCCGGGACGCGTTCGGCGTCGCGTTCGGGACCACGCAGGTGGTCGGTGCGGCCTTGCTGCTCGCCGCGGCGGTCCTGGCCGTCGTCCTGCTGCGCCGGGTCCCGACGCGCTAGACGACTGCGTCGGCGGTGACCCTCGGCTGCTGGTCGACGACGGGGGCCTCGGGCACGGCGGTGCCGCGCCGGACCAGCGCGATCCCGGCGACCACGAGCATCATCCCCGCGATCTGCAGGGGCAGCGGCGCCTCGCCGACGAGGGCCCAGGCGAGCAGGACGGCGACGAGCACCTCGGACAGGGCCAGGAACGACGCGAGCCGCTCCCCGAGCAGCCGGACGGACAAGGCGCTGACACCGTAGGCGAACGCGGTCGGCACGGTGGCGACGACGAGCAGCGGCACGATCCAGTGCACCTGCGCGCCCAGCAGGTCGACGCGGACGTCCGGGGCGGCCAGCGGCAGGATGCCGACCGCGGCGACGAGCGCCACGGTGAGCGCGCCGACGGCCATCCCGGCACCGGCCAGGCTGATCGCGGGGAGCTCGGTGGGCCGGCCGGTGAGCGCGAAGTAGGCGGCGTTGCCCACGGCGGACACGAGGGCGAAGACGAGCCCGACGGGGTCGAGCTCCAGCGACCCGGTGAGGTCGAGGACCAGGACGAGGCCGCCGGTGGCGAGGGCGGCGCCGACGAGCGTGGCGCGGGTCGGTGCCTGCCGCTCGCGTGCCCAGCGCCAGCCGACCAGCAGGAGCGGTCCGGTGTACTCGATGAGCAGGGCGACCGCGACGGGGAGCCGGTCGACGGCGAGGTAGTACATCGTCGAGGCGGTGGCCACCCCGAGCACGCCGAAGCCGAGCACGGTGCGCCACTCGGCGCGCAGCACCCACCAGCGACCGCGCAGCGCCCACGCCGCCGGACCGGCCAGGAGCAGGGCGGCAACCGAGAGCCGGACGAGGATCGCGGACCCGGGCGACCACCCCGCGACGAGCAGCGGCTTGACCACGGGCCCGCTGGTCGCGAACGCAACGGCGGCGACCAGGCCTGCGACGATGCCGACCGTGCGGTTCTGGCTGGCGGTCCTGGACATCGAGAGCTCCGTGATCAGGGCTGACAGGAGTGAAATGCGCCTACACTCGTGACAGTAGACCCGACCGCCGACAGGAGTCAAAGTGGTTTTCGCACCTGACACCGAGATGAACATCGCCGCGGCGGTCGAGCTGGTCAACACCGCCCGTCGGCGGGACGGGCACGACGCGATGAGCACCGTCGCCGACGTCGACGAGTTCTACACGCGGTGGGGCTACACCTGCCGGCACGACGGAGACGCCGCCGAGCTTGCCGCGGTCCGCGACGCGCGGGACCAGATCGCGGCCCTCTGGGACGTCGACCGGGACACCGCGGCGGGGGTGCTCAACGCGATGCTCGGTCGCGGGGGAGCGGTGCCGTACCTCGCCCGGCACGACAGCTTCGACTGGCACCTGCACGGGACCGTGCCGGACGCCCCGCTGGGGACCGTGATGCTGGTCGAGACGGCCATGGCGATGGTCGACGTGGTGCGCGGCGACGAGTACGACCGGCTCCAGCGCTGCGAGGCCGACGACTGCGACGCCGTGCTGGTCGACCTCTCGCGCAACCGCTCGCGTCGGTTCTGCGACGTCAACGGCTGCGCCAACCGTGCGCACGTCGCGGCGTACCGGGCGCGTCGGGCGGGCTCGCCGCCGGCGTAGCGCCGTCCGGTCGGCCCAGTGACCGCCGTCGCCCCTCACCGGGCCGTCCCTCGTGCGCACCACGCCACGGCGGTGAGGTGGAACGGTGCCGCGGGCAGCCGCTCGGCGCAGCGGGTCCGCAGCGCCTCCCGCTCGGCGTCGTCCAGGCCCGCGACGTACGCGCCCGCCGGCCCGACGCCGAGCGTGTAGGGCTCCCACCACTCGTCGAACGTCGCGTGCCGCACCCGCACGCTCTCGCTCCAGAGGGTCACGTCCACGAGGCCGGCCGCCCGGAACAGGTCCCCGAGGTGGCCCTCGCGCGTGCCGGCACCCCTCGACTCGTCGGCCGCCGTCGGGTCGACGTCCCGCACCACGCTCCAGAACGCCTCGAGCGGTCCGCCGCCGCCGGCGTGGTCCCACACGCTCGCAGCGACGACCCCTCCCGGTCGCGTGACCCGGGCCATCTCGGTGAGCCCCGCCACCGGGTCGCGCAGGAAGGGGACGACGAGCTGCGCGACGGTGAGGTCGACGGCGTCATCGACGAACGGCAGCGACTCGGCTCCCGCGACGTCGACCCGCAGGCCGGGGAACCGTTCCCGGGCGGCCGAGACGAAGGACTCGGAGGGGTCGACCGCGGCGACCGCGCCCGTGCCGAGGCGGGCGACCAGCTGGGCGGTCAACGCCCCCGGCCCGCAGCCGACGTCGAGCGCCCGGGTTCCCGGCGGGACGCCGACGGCGTCGGCGAACTGCTCCGCCAGCGGCTCGGAGTACCGGCCCATGAACCGGTCGTACGCGTCCGCGGCGACGTCGAACCCCATCGCCCGAACCTAGCCCCGACCGGCGACGTCGCCGAGCCGGGCGCGCACCAGCTCGCCGGCGGCACGGACGACGTCCGGCGGCTGCGCGCCGACCCGGTCCAGCACCGCGGCCGCGCGCTCGAGCGACGGCGTCGGCGGCGCGGCCAGCGCAGTGAGGTAGGAGTCGAGGACCGTGCGCAGCAGCCGCTCGGAGACCCCCAGGCTCGCGACGTCGCCCGCGTCCGCGGGGATACCGGCGACGACAGCGCACGCGATCGTCAGCGCCGCCATGGCGGTGTCCAGGGTCGCCGGACCGGTCCGCGCCATGGCCCAGTCGATGACCACCGGGACGTCGCCGGCCAGCAGCACGTTGGCCGGGTGGAGGTCCAGGTGCACGAGGACGTCGCCGGGGCGAGCGGGCTGCGCGTCCGGGCGCGCGGGCATCCCGGCCACCGGGAGCCGGTGCAGGTCGTCGTGGAGCCGCGCGAGGGTCCGGCCGACGTCGGCGGGCGTCAGCCGCCCGCGGACGGCCGCCTCGATGAGGCTCGGGCCGTCGACCCGTTCCAGCACCATGCCCGTCGTGCGCCCGCCCGGGTCGACGGACCGTCCGAGGACGGCAGGGACCCGGTACCCGGAACGCGCGACGTGCTGCATGACGGCGAGCTCGACGGAGACGTCCCGGGAGTCGTCGTACCGCCGCAGGACCCGGCCGGCCCCGAGCTCGTGGATGGTCGCCTCCCGTCCGCGCGAGAGCAGGCGCCCCGGTTGGTCGTCGATGCGCGGGATCATGCGCCGAGGCTCTCGCCGGCGGCCGCGAGGCGCCCGATGCCGAGCCGGATCTCGTCGGGCGTGCAGGTCACGACGTTCAGGCGCACGAATCGTCCGCCGTCCTCCGGGTCGACGAAGAACCGCCCCCCGGGTGCCACCTCGACGCCGTGCTCGAGCCCGGCCCGGGCGAGCGCCGGCGAGCGCAGGGGTGCCGGGAGCTCGGTCCAGCAGAAGAGTCCGCCGGCGGGTGACCGGGTGCGCCACCCGCGCAGCTGGGCCGCCAGCTCCGCGAGGACCGTGTCGCGCCGTTCGCGGTACACGCGCGTCACGCGGCGCAGGTACGCCTGGTACCTGCCGACGGTCAGGTACCGGTCGAGCGCGCGCTGCATCAGGGGGCTCGTCGTGAGGTCGTGGGCGCGTTTCCGGTCGGCCAGGTCCGCGCGCAGGGCGCCGTGGGCGAGCAGGTAGCCCACCCGCACGCCCGGCATGAGGATCTTGGAGAACGTGCCGACGTAGATCACCCGTCCGTCCGGGTCCAGCGCGGTGAGGGCCGGGTGGCCGCGGCCGTCGTACCGGAGGTCGCCCACGAAGTCGTCCTCGAGGACCTGCACGTCGTAACGCGCCGCCAGCTCCAGCAGCCGGCGTCGTCGGTCGAGACCGAGGGTGGCGCCGGTCGGGTTCTGGAAGTTCGGGATCGTGTAGAGGAGGCGGGGGGATTGCTGCTCGAGCACGCGCTCGAGGCGGTCGACGTCCATCCCGTGGGCGTCGACGGGCACGCCGACGACCTCGGCGCCGTGCGCGCGGAAGAGCTCGAGCGCGTGGTCGTAGGTGGGCTGCTCCACGGCGACGCGATCGCCGGGCCGGACGAGCACCGAGCACACCAGGGCGAGCGCCTGCTGCGACCCGGACGTCACCAGCACGTCGGCGGGGTCCGCCCGGATGCCCTGGCTCGCCAGCAGGTGCGCGATCGTGCCGCGCAGCGGTGCGTGGCCCGGGCCGAGGTCGCCGTACCCGAGAGCCTCGGCGCCGTCGTCGCGCAGCACGTCCTTCACGGCACGCGCGAACCCGGCGACCGGGTACTGGCGGGGGTCCCCGACGCCGGTGAAGGCGACGACGTCGGGGCGCCCGGTGCGGGCGGGCGGCCCGGTCGGCCCGTGCTCCTGGTTCCAGCGCGGCCACGACGTGGCGACGGGCTCCCGGTCGCCGACGAGGGCCGGCGGCGGCGCGACGAACGTCCCGCTCCGCTCGCGCGTCACCAGCAGCCCGTCCGTCAGCAGCGCCGCGTACGCGTTCTCGACCGTGACACGCCCGACGCTCAGCTCGGCGGCCAGCTCGCGGCTCGAGGGGACGCGGGTGCCCGGGACCAGGCCACCGGACGCGATGGTCGCGCGGAGCCAGTCCTGGAGCTGCTCGTACAGCGGCCGGCTGCTCTCTCGGTCGAGCGGGATGCGCACGCGCCGAACGTACCGACCGTCGCCACGCTGGCTCCAGAGGATTGGTGCCCGACTGGCCCTCACGAGGCGCCCGGGCGGCGCCTAGCGTCGAGGTGCGGCACCGGCCGCGCCGTCGGACGAGAGGAAACCCCGTGACCACCCCCTTCACGCGCGTGCTCGGCAAGTCGGGCATCGAGGTCAGCGCGCTCGGCCTGGGCTGCTGGGCCATCGGCGGCCCGTGGACCCTCGACGGCGAGCCCGCCGGCTGGAGCACGGTCGACGACGACGAGTCGGTCCGTGCCCTGCGGACGGCGCTCGACCTCGGCATCACGTTCTTCGACACGGCGGCCAACTACGGCGCGGGGCACAGCGAGGAGGTCCTGGGCCGCGCCGTCCGAGGGCGTCGCGACGACGTCGTGCTCGCGAGCAAGTTCGGCTACGAGGTGCGCGAGGCGGACCGGCTCGTGCGGGCGTACGACGGCCACGCAGAGGAGAGCGACGTCGCGAGCCGGCTGCGCGCCGACCTCGACGCGAGCCTGCGCCGCCTGGGCACCGACCACCTGGACGTCTACCAGCTGCACGTGTGGGGGTTGTCGATCGATCGAGCTCTGGAGGCCCGGGACGTGCTCGACGCACTGGTCGACGAGGGCAAGATCCGGACCTACGGCTGGAGCACCGACCGCGCGGACGCCCTGCGCGCGTTCTCGACGCATCCCGGCTGCGGCGTCATCCAGCAGGGCCTGAGCGTGCTCGACGAGGACGACCCCGCGCTGCTCGACCTCTGCGACGAGCTCGACCTGGCCAGCATCAACCGGAGCCCGCTCGGGATGGGCCTGCTCACCGGCAAGTTCTCGCCGAGCACGACGTTCGCGAGCGACGACGTCCGCGGGTCGATGACGTGGCACGACGGCTTCGTCGACGGTCGCCCCACCGCCGAGTGGCTCGACCGCCTGGCGGCGATCCGCGACGTCCTGACCAGCGACGGCCGCACCCCGGCGCAGGGCGCGCTCGCGTGGCTGTGGGGACGCAGCGCGCGCACGGTCCCGATCCCGGGGTTCCGGACCGCGGCGCAGGTGACCGAGAACGCCGGCGCGCTGGACCGCGGACCGCTCACGGCCGACCAGATGGGCCAGGTCCGGGCGATCCTGTCCGGGGCCGCCGCCTGATCCTCACCGGGGAAACGCCTCGCGGAGGTAGCCGGCGTAGCCGCCCGGGGTGCGACCCTCGCTGCGGCCGGAGGTCAGCACGTCGGCCCGGTCCGTGGCGACGACGACGACGCCCGGGTCCGACCGGACCCGCGCGACCAGGTCGACGTCCTCGTGCTCGGGTTGGAGGCTGAAGCCGCCGACGCGGTGGTAGACGCTCGCCCGCAGGCCCAGGTTGGCGCCGTGGACGTGCCCGTTGGGCTGGCCCTCGACCCGGGTCGACGCCCAGGAGCGGAGCTGGTGGTGGGTGAGGTCGGCGGGATCGGGTCGCACGGTGCCGACGACGACGTCCGCACCCGCGTCGGCCAGGGCGACCTGGGTGGTCAGCCAGCCGACGGGCACCTCGGAGTCGGCGTCGGTGCACGCGATCCAGGTGCGGTTCCGGGGAGCCGGTGACGACGCGAGCCCGTGGGCGACGCCGATCGCACGGGCCGCCCCGACGGACCGGGCGCCGATCGCCCGGAGCTCGACGTCGAACGTGCGGGCGATCGCCTCGCTGCCGTCGTCGCAGTCGTCGAGGACCACGACCACGTGGGCGCTCGCCAGGTGCGCGACGGCGGACGAGACGGAGCTCAGGCAGCGCGCGAGCAGCTCCTCCTCGTTGCGCACGGGGATCACGACGACGACGTGCTCGACGGGCGAGGCGCTCATGCGAGGCCCGTCCTCGCCGCCACGGAGCGGGGGTCGCGGCTCCACACCTCGAGGAGGAAGTCGTCCTCGTCGTGCCGCAGGAGGCGGGTCAGCCGCAGCGAGCTGCCGAGCGTGCGGTGCACGTCGTCGCCGGTCAGCGGGTAGTCCGGGACGTCGTGCCGCCAGTGGCACGCGACGAGCACGCCGGTGGCGGTGAGCGACGCCTCCAGCCGCTCGGCCAGCTCCCGGACGTGCGGGCGCGTGAGGTAGTAGGCCACCTCCGAGAGCACGATCAGGTCGTAGGGGCCGCCCGGGACGCCGTCCGCGATGTCGTGCTGCACGAGGTCGACGTTGCCGAGCGGGGCCGTGCGTCGCTTCGCCTGCACGAGGGCGGCGTCCGCGACGTCCGTGGCCAGGAGCGTGTCGCACCGCGGCGCCAGGCTCTCCGTGAGCATGCCGATCGAGCAGCCGATCTCCAGCGCGTTCCCGTAGTGCTCGTCGGGGAGCGCGGCGAGCGTGAGCGCGCGCTTGCGCCACTCGTACCAGCGGCTCTCCAGGCGCCACGGGTCGCGACGCCGTCGGTAGCCGGCGTCGAAGAAGTCGCCCGGCAGGTCCGGCGCCGGTGCCTCCTGCGACGTCACGTAGAGCTCGACGTCCCGGTCGAACGTCGCCAGGAACTGCGGGTGCAGCGGCGGTGCGTCGGCAGGGTGGGCGGACAACGGCTGCACCTGCGTGGCGTGCGCGGCGACGGCCCGGTGCTTGAGGACGATCGACCGGTCCGCCAGGGGGAGGGAGCGCAGGTCGGCCCACGGCACCCGCGGGTCCTCGGGGTCGGCCCAGTGCCACAACCACAGGGGGTACTCGACCAGCCGCGTCCCCAGCTCCTCGGCGAGCTCGGCGCAGATCTCGCCCACGACCCGGTGGTCCCGGTGCCCGTCGCCACGCCACGGCGCGACGATCGTGCCGGGTGGTTCGCCGAGCGACAGCAGCCGTCGCAGGTCGTCCGTCACCGCCGCGCGAGCCTCGCGCACGGCCCCGTCGGGATGACGCAGCAGGGCGACGGGGGAGTCGGGCGACAAGAGCGCCACCGCGCGGCGCACCTCGTCGGCCCGTCGGGCGGCGAGCTCGGACGCGCCGAGCGTCGGGGACCCGGGATGGGACGCGGCCCCGTCGGTGACGACGACGACCTCGGCCGGTCGACCCGCCGCCGCGAGCTCGGCGAGGAGCCCGCCGGCCCCCAGCGTCTCGTCGTCCGGGTGGGCGGCGACGACCACGGTGCGCCCCGCCGGGCGGCGCAGGGCTGGCAGGTCCCGGACCCGGCGGTCCTGCGTCCACGTGTCCGAGGCCGTCCCCGGCGCGCGTCCGTCGAACGTCACCACGGCGCGAGCCCGTCGCCGACCAGCGCCGCGCCGAGCGACGCGTCGTCGCGTTCGGCGTGCTGCTGCCGGACGTAGACCTGCAGGTCGGCGACCCTCTTGGCGTAGCCGTCCTCCTGGGTCAGCGGCCCGGGCCCGAGGGCGTGGCCGGCCGCGCGCAGGACGTCCTCGCACGAGCGGGCGACGGTCGCGCGGACGCGCTTGGCCAGGATCCGTCCCGCGGCACGCCCGGCCGACCCCTCGGCGTCCCGTCCGTGAGCGGTGGCGGCCCCCGACGAGTCCACGGCGGCCGCGGCGTGGGCCAGCAGGACGCGGGCGGCCGTGAGCCGCTCGTCGATCCCGCCCAGGTGCATGGCGAGCAGCCGGTCGTCCCGACGTCGTGCGGCCTCGTCGAAGACCCGCCGCGCGACCCCGACCGCGCCGCCGTACCAGCAGGCGGCCACGCCGATCGCGCCCCACCAGAACCCCGGACGCTGGACGTACCAGTCCCCGTCGCGGACCAGCTGTGCCGGGACGTCGACGAAGCGCAGCGGGGTGCTGGGGATCTCGTTCAGCCCGCGGCTGACCCAGGGGGCCGCGACGTGCCCGATCCCGGCCGTGCGGAGGTCGACGGCGAACAGCCCCTGGTCGTCCCCCTCGCCGGGGAGCCGCGCGGTGACCAGCGCGGCGTCGAGCCGGGCCGCGAGCGAGCACCACGGCTTGGTCCCGTCGAGCCGCCACGGCTCGCCGGGCGCACGCGTGGCGTCCAGACGCGCCGACGGCGTCTGCGCGGCGAAGACACCCCACGTCGACAACGGGCGTGCGTCGGCGTCCACGCGGACGGGGCGCGCCTGGTCGAGGATCGCGAGCGCGTCCAGGTGCGGCTCGACCGTCCGTGCGACGGCCAGGTCGTCGGCGGCGAGCGTGGCGAGCACCTCCCAGAGGCGCAGGGTCGCGCCGTGGCCGGGCAGCAGGTCACCGGGCCACTCGGGCAGGTCGCGCAGCGCCTCGTCGACGGACGTCGGAAGCGGACCCAGGCTGCGCGCGGGGCCGGGGCCGAGCAGCACGGGCCGGGGCCCGGCGGAGGTGTCGACCCCGTCGACGCCGGTCAGCTGGACCATGCGGCGAGCGAGGGACGGGCGAGGCTCATCGAGCCACGGAGTGTGGGGAGTGCGGCCGGCACGCGGGGGGCGGGACCGGGTCGTGGCATGGCGGGTCCGATCCGGGACGGCGTCGTCGACGCGCCCGTGTCGTCGTGCGTCGCCCGCTGCTGGACCTCCGCCGAGCGTAGGCACTGCGCCCACGTTTCGCCCGGCGTGCGCCCGTGCCGCCGGACGGTCCTGGCGACGCGGGCCGCGGTCGTCCGACTCGCGCCAAGGTCGAGCGGCCCGCGGCATCATCAACGCCACGCTCGATGCCGATAACCAGGGCGGGGGCCGACACCCACCACACCGGGACGAACCCGTCCCTGACCAGAGAGTGTGTGCCGCCTCCTCGGGAGGGAAGATCATGACCATTCCGCAGCCCTGCCTGCCCATGCCGACCACCGGCGAGCAGGCGCTCACCCATCGGGAGCGCGTCGTGCTCGGCGAGCTCGGTGAGTTCGTCACGCTCGAGGAGATCGCCAGCCGGTTGTGGGTCACCCGCAACACGGTGAAGTCCCAGGTGCGGAGCATCTACCTGAAGATCGGCGTCTCCACCCGCGCGGACGCGGTCGCCTGGGCGCGAGCGCACGGGCTCTGATCCCGGGCTCGCGCGCCGAGCGACGAGTCACGGATCGTCGACGCCGCCGCCTCGGTGGTGCTCGATCCAGCGCCCCGGTTGCGGCTGGGCCGTGCCGTGCGACCGTGAACGCGAGGCTTGCTCCAGGACCGGGCGGCTGCACGTGCTCGGACGGAGATCGACGATGAAGCTGCCCGCACCACGGGGTCCCTTGGGGGCCTCGTTGACGGACCTCCTGGTCCACCCGCGACGAGGCGAGGTCGTTGCCGACGAGGCACTGCTCGCTCGGTGGCGCGCCGGGGCGGAGGTGTCCGACGCCGTGACGGACGACGACGTCCAGCTCACGCTGTGGACCCTGTACGCGCTGCACTACCGGGGGTTCGAGGGCGTGGACGACGCCTGGGAGTGGGACCCGGATCTGCTGCGCCTGCGGGGGATTCTCGAGGAGGCGTTCGAGCGCGCACTGCGGGACCAGGTGACGCCACCCGCCGAGACTCCGGCCGAGCGCGAGGCGGTGGCGAGCGCGCTCTTCGCGATGACCGCACCCGGTCCGGGCCCGAGCGTCGCGCGCTACGTGAGCCGGACCGCCGACGCCGCCCAGGTCGAGGAGCTGCTCATCCACCGGTCGCTCTACCAGCTGATGGAGGCGGACCCGCACACGTGGGCGATCCCGCGGCTCACCGGCGTCCCGAAGGCGGCTCTGGTCGAGGTGCAGGCGGACGAGTACGGCGGCGGTCGGCCCGACCGGATGCACAGCGCGCTGTTCGCCCGCACGATGCGGGGCGCGGGCCTGGTGGACGAGTACGGCTACTACGTCGACCGGCTCCCCGCGGTGACGATCGCCGCGCTCAACCTCATGTCGCTGTTCGGCCTGCACCGCCGGTGGCGCGGGGCGATCGCCGGCCACCTCGCCGCGTTCGAGATGACCTCGTCGCTGCCGAACCGGCTGTACGGGGACGGCTTCCGCCGCCTCGGCCACGACGCGGGCACCACGGAGTACTTCGACGAGCACGTCGAGGCCGACGCCGTCCACGAGCAGATCGCTGGTCGCGACCTGGCCGGCGGGCTGGCAGAGCTCGAGCCCGACCTCGTCGCAGACCTCCTGTTCGGGGCGGCGGCCTGCCTCTACCTGGACGGCCTCGTCGGGCGGCACCTGCTCGACGCCTGGGGCGCCGGGACGTCGTCGCTGCGGGCGTCATGACGACGCCGCAGCCGACCACGATCGAGGCGTGCCCCGACGGACCGCTGCTCGTGCGCGGCGAGTTCGAGCTGGTCGACGGGGCCGGCGGCCCGATCGAGCGGCGCCGGCGGACCGTCGCGCTCTGCCGGTGCGGTGCGTCCGCGATCGCGCCGTTCTGCGACGGGAGCCACAAGGCCATCGGCTTCGTGGCTCGCTGAGGGGGCCCGCACATGGCGCAGTCGCTCGCCCGTCGCGCGACCCGACCGGTCGAGCGCCCCTCGGCCTCCCTGGCGCTTCCCGCCGACGCCGTGCGCGCCCTGGTGGTCGCGAGCGTCGTCGTCGGCGCCTGGTACGCCGGTCCGATCGGGGCCGCACTCTTCTTGCTGGTCGCCGGCGGCTCGCTCGTCCCACGCGTCGTGGGCGTCCCCGCGACCCTGGACACGCTGTACTGCGGGACGTTGCTGTTCGCGGCCTGGGCGGCCGTGCTCGACTGGTACGTCGCCGTGAGCTGGCTGGACGTCGTCGTGCACGCGACCGCCACCGGGCTCGTCGCCGTCGTGGCGGTCGCCGCGCTCGAGCGCTGGGGTGCGCTCACCCACCCGGGCACCCGGCTCGAGCGCGTCGTCGTGACGGTCGGTCTCGGCGGCACGCTTGCCGTGCTGTGGGAGCTGGGGGAGTGGGCGGGTCACACGTTCCTCGACCCCGCCATACAGGTGGGCTACCAGGACACGATCGGCGACCTCGCCGCGGGCCTCGCCGGCACGGTGGTCGTCGCGGTCGCGCTGGGCCGGCGCCGGTGACCGGGCTGCCGACGGTGTCCGTCGTGATCCCCGTGCGCGACGACGCCGTCGCGCTGGCGGAGTGTCTCGTCCGGCTGGCGGGGCAGAGCGTGCCGCCGTGGGAGGTCGTCGTGGTCGACAACGGGTCGTCCGACGCCTCCGCGGCGGTCGCGGCGGCCTGGGGTGCCCGCGTGGTCTCGGAGCCGCGCGTCGGCATCTCGTCCGCGGCGTCTGCGGGGTACGACTGCGCGAGCGGGGACGTGATCGCGCGGCTCGACGCCGACTCCCGCCCCGACCCCGACTGGGTGGAGCGCATCGCGACCTGCATGGCGTCCAACCCCGCGCTCGACGCCGTGACGGGCTCGGGGCAGTTCTTCGACCTGCCCCCGGCGGTGCGGGGCGTGGTCAGCGGCGCGTACCTCGGCGCGTACTACGTGCTGGCGCACCTCGCTCTCGGGCACACCACCCTGTGGGGGTCGTCGATGGCGGTCCGGCGGGCATCCTGGCTCGCGGTCCGCACGCTGGTGCGCCGCGACGACCCCGAGGTCCACGACGACCTCGACCTCGCGTTCGCTCTCGGACCGCGCCGACGGATCCGGTTCGATCCCGCGCTCCGCGTGGAGGTGTCGGCGCGCTCGCTGCGCGGCCACTCGCAGCGGGTCCGGCGGTTCGACCGGGCCTGGCGGACGCTCCGGCTGAACTGGCAGGGCGCGCCGCCGTGGGCCCGCTGGCGTGCGCGGCTCGCCCGCTGAACGCCGGTCAGGCGCCGAGGATCCAGCGCAGGGTCCGGGCGTTGCGGACCGCATTCCCGCCGCCGTCGTTGTTGAAGTAGACGAGCACGTCGCGGCCGTCGCTCGACCACTCGCGGACGCGGTCGGCCCACCAGCGCAGGTCGTCGTCGGAGTAGGAGCCGCCGTAGAGGTGGTCATGGTCCGGCCCGTGCAGCCGCACGTAGACGAACGGCGCGGTCGCGCGCAGCACGCACGGTAGGTGGGCGCCGCTCATCACGCACGACGCCGCGCCGTGGCGTTCCAGCAGCGCGAACACGTCGTCGGTCTGCCACGACGGGTGGCGCAGCTCGACGGCGACCCGCACCCAGTCGGGCAGCGAGCCGAGGAACCAGTCCAGCCGGGCGTCGTCGCGCTCCTGGTCGGGCCGCAGCTGGACCAGGACCACCTCGCGCCGCTCGCCCAGCTGGTGCCAGGACCGAGCGATGCGCTCGGACCAGGCCTCCGGTGCGTACAGGCGCTTGGCGTGGGTCAGCCCGCGGGATGCCTTGACCGACATGCCGAAGCCGGGCGGGAGCCGGCGCCGCCACCCGGCGAACATCGACTCGCGGGGCCAGCGGTAGAAGCTGGCGTTGAGCTCGACGGTGTCGAACTCCTGCACGTACCGGCCGAGCCGTTCCCACGAGGGCAGGCCGGGTGGGTAGAGCACGCCGTCCCAGTGGTCGTAGGACCAGCCGGACGTGCCGATCCGGACGGTCACGGACGCTGCCCCGGTGCGACCGGCAGGTCCGCGGCGAAGCGCCGGTGGCCCTCGCGCAGGGCCACGGCGTCGGAGGTCACCGAGCGCACGTCGGCCCAGTGCACCAGGAAGGTGCCCCGGTGGCGCCACGCGAACCACCGCGCCAGGACCGCGGGGGAGCTCACCCCGGTGCGCTCGTACCCGAGGAAGGACGTCCCCGTGCGCGGGCTCACCAGCAGCCCGTGCAGCCGGGGCGCGGCAAGGAGACCGTCGAGCGGCCCGTCCAGCACGAACCGGACGTCGACGACGTAGCCGAGCCGGCGGCCGGCCGCGTCCACGACAGGGGCGTCGAGCAGGTCACCCAGGATCATGGCTGCCTCCCGGGATGTGGCGGATGACGCGGTCGCGGACCCAGCGCTCGATCCAAGTCACGTCGAGCTCGGAGCCGTGCAGGCCGAGCGTCACGGTCGTGCCGACGTCGGCGACGTGCGTCCAGCGGATCCGGTGCCAGCGGGACGACGGTGGGCGGCCGCCGAAGATCCGGGTGGCCAGCACGGCGCCGTTGAGCAGGGACGTGACGACGGTCTCCTGCGTGCCGTCGGGCCGGTCGCTGCCGTCGACGCCGTGCAGCTCGAGGTCGTCGACCGTGCACACGGGCAGCCCGTCGACGTCGAGGATCTGCCGGTCCAGCAGGTGCAGGCGCGCGTCGAGCACCAGGCCCGGCGGGTGCTCGTCCGGTGGGAGGCTCATGAGCCCGCTCCCGTCACGATCATCAGGGGGATCGCAGCGACGGAGGCCGCCACGATGATGACGAGGTAGACCAGCGCGAACGCGTTGGTGGCGCGTCCGTTCACGTACCTGCCCATGTACTCCGGGTCGTTCGCGACGACGAGGATCGGCAGGTAGGTCAGCGGCAGCGCGATGGCGGAGAAGACGACCGAGAACTCGGTGATCTTGATCGGGTCGACGCTCGTCATGAGGACGCCGACGGCGACGAGCAGGCAGATGATCATCGTCAGGTGGAACCGCGCGGCCTGCGACGGACGGCGGAACTTGCCCCACGACCACCCCATGAACTGCGCCAGCGTGTACCCGCTGGACAGGGACGTCTCGAGCGCCGCCCCGAACGTCGCCGCGACGATCCCGACGAGGACGACGGCCAGCGCGAGCTTGCCGCCGGCGAGCGCGACCGGCAGGACGATCTGCGACAGCGACGAGACCTCGATGCCCTGCGGCAGGAACACGATCGCGGCGCACGCGGCGATGGCGACCGACAGGATCCCGCCGAGCGGGAAGCCGAACAGCACGTTCATGCGGGACTGCGTGAGGTCCTTGACCTTCCACTTCTCCTCGACGGCGCCGGAGGAGAAGAAGAACACCTCGTACGGCGTCATCGCCGCCCCGAAGAGCGCGATCGCGTAGTACCAGTAGACGGCGTGCCCCTCGTCCGCCGCGGCCGCCGCCGGGTGGAGCGCCTGCTGCGCGAGCTCGCCCCAGTCGGGTCCGAGCAGGAACACCGCGACCGCGAAAACGACGAGCGTCAGGCCGACGAGCCCCGTGACGTTCTCCATGATCGAGAACTTCGCCCGCCAGACGACCAGCCACACGGCCAGCCCGGCCACGGGGATCCAGAGGCGCGGCTCGACGCTGCTGGCCAGCTGCAGCGCCAGCGCGATGCCGCCGACCTCGGCGGTGAGCGTCAGCAGGTTGATGAGGAACGACGCCGAGAGGTTCGCCCCGGCCGCCCGCGGACCCAGCCGCTCGCGGATGATCTCGAACGTCGCCCGCCCGCTCACCGCGGCGACCCGGCCGGACATGTTCGCGAACAGGCAGATCCCCACGACGCCGACCACGACCACCCACGCGAGCGACAGCCCGAACCGCGACCCGACGACGGCGTTGGTCACGAGGTCCCCGATGTCGAGGAAGCCGCCGATCGCGGTGAGGATGCCCAGCGCGAGCCCGAGGACCTTCTTCACGAGGCACCCGCCTGCTCGAGCGTCGCCGTGAGGGCGTCGAGCTGGTCGGCGCTCGCGTCGAGGCGCGCCTGGATCCTGGCTCCCGAGCCGCCGGCCTTGTTCACCCAGCCGCGCGCGGCGACGACGGCGGCCTGCGCGTCGCGGACCGCGGCGAGCGCGTCCTGCTGCCACCCGGCGCCGTCGGGGTCGGCGGGCACGAGCGTCGAGACGGCGTCGGCGGCGTCCTCGAGCACGTGGATCTGGTCGACCAGCGCGGTGTCGGTGACCGGAGCCGTGACCCGGTCGTCGCCGAGCAGCTGGACGGCGAGCGTCGCGGTCTCGACGGCCGACGTGGCCTGCGCGACCGGGTCGGCCAGGGCGCGCGCGTCGTCGGCCGGGGTTGCCGACGAGCCGACCGCGCAGCCGGAGGCCACGACGATCGCGACGAGAGCGGGGATGCCGCGAGCGACCTGCATGGACGCATCGTGGCGCCGCGACGCGCGGACCGCACGGCGAGAGCCGACCGGTCAGTCGAGGCCCTCGAACACGTCGGTCAGGCACGCGTCCTCGGGTCCGCGCGGTGGCCAGGCGATGGCGTGCGTCTCGTGCGTGGTGCCCCACCGGAACGAGCCGTCGTCGAGCCCCGCAGGCAGCAGGACGTGCGCCTGGCTGCGGTGCTCCCGCAGGCCGGCGAGCACCTGCGCGGCGACCGCGGCGGTCGGCACGTCGACGCCGATCTGCGCGTCGGGCGTGCCCCGCAGGTGGTAGAGCCGGTCCGGATCCCACGGTGCGTACCCGTGCGCCACGCGCCACGCCTGGTGCTTGTCGAACCACGACTGCCGGATGGCCCCGTGCAGGAGGCGGCGCAGGCCCGGGCCGCCGTCGGCGCGCACCCGGTGGAACGCGGCGCCCGTGGCGGCACCTACGGCGATGTGGTCGGGATGCCCGGTGATCCCGTCGGGCCCGAAGGAGAGGACGACGTCGGGCCGCTCCTCGTCGAGGAACGCGGCGATCGGCTGCACCAGGTCGTCGAACGGGACGGCATCGACTTCGCCGTCCGGCAGGCCCAGCCAGTCGTGCCGGTCCGGCAGTCGACCGAGAGCCCGCCACGACCGCTCGTCCTCCAGGCGGCGCAGCGCGCCCAGCCCCGCGGGGCCGACCTCGACGCCGGGCGCGACCTCGCCCGCGCCCCCGTCTGTCGCGTGCAGGACGACGAGCCGGAACGCCGGGTCGGCGGCGTGCAGGGCCACGGTTCCGAACGCCCCGTACGTCTCGTCGTCGGGGTGGGCGAAGCACAGTCCGAGCGTCGGGCTCATGCAGTGCACGGTACTCACGCCGCGCGCGGCCGCGCGTGACTCGGTCTAGCCTGGCGGCTGGTCCAGCGGGAGGGGAACGACGTGGTCCTGATCGGCGCTCACGTGCGCGGCGACGACCCGGTGGCGTTCGCCGCCGAGGTCGACGCGCAGTCCGTCCAGCTCTTCCTCGCGGACCCGCAGGGCTGGAAGAAGCCGGTGCCGCGCGCCGACGCGGACGCCCTGGTCGCGTCCGGTCTCGGCATCTACGCGCACGCGCCGTACCTGGTCAACGTCGCGTCGACCAACAACAAGATCCGGATCCCGAGCCGCAACATGATCGCGCAGCACGCCGCCGCGGCGGCGACGCTGGGCGCCCGCGGGCTCGTCGTGCACGGCGGGCACGTCGGGGACGGCGACGACATCGCGGTCGGCATCGACAACTGGCGCAAGACCTTCGAGCGCGCGACGTTCCCTGTGCGCGTCCTCGTCGAGAACACGGCCGGCGGCGAGAACGCCTGCGCCCGGACGCTCGACCGGATCGCGATGCTCTGGGACGCGATCGGTCAGTACGACGTCGGGCTCTGCCTGGACACCTGCCACGCGTGGGCCGCAGGGGAGGACCTCGAGACGGTCGTCGAGCGCGTCCGCGCCATCACCGGCCGGGTCGACCTCGTGCACGCCAACAGCTCGCGGGACGAGCAGGGCTCCTCGCGCGACCGGCACGCCAACTTCGGTACCGGCACCATCCCGCCGGAGCTCATCGCGCACGTGGTGCGCGAGGCGGCGTGCGACGCACTGGTGGAGACGCCCGCCGAGGGTCAGGCCGAGGACATCGCGTTCCTGCGGGCGGCCCTCGCCGGCTGAGGTCAGATCCGGCCCCGCACCGGGGTCCGGTCGACCGGGTCGTCGGGCATGGCCATCTCCGCGCGCACGCCGAGCAGCCGGACCTCACGGTCCTCGAGCTTCTCGGCGAGCGCCAGCACGGCCGCGACGACGGTCTCCGCGTCCCGGGTCGGCTCGGCCAGCTTGCGGCTCATGCCCTTCGTCACGAACGGCGCGTAGCGCACCTTCAGCGCGACGCGCACGACCGGGCGTCCGTCCTGCGCCGTGTCCTCGACGACGTCGCGGGCCAGCACGCGGAGCGCCTCGTGCACCTGCTCCGGCGTGGTGAGGTTCTGCTGGTACGTCGTCTCGCGGCTGTGCCCGCGCGGCACCCACGGGCTGTCGTCGACCGTCGTCGGCCCCAGGCCCTGCCCGAGCTCGTGGTACCAGACGCCCATCCGCGGCCCGAACTCCGCGACCAGGGCCTCCGCCGGCGCGGCGGCCAGCTCGTGCACGGTCGCGATGCCCAGCGCGGTGAGCCGCTTCGACACCTTCGACCCCACGCCCCACAGCTCGCGGGTCGGGCGGTGTCCCATCACCTCGAACCAGTTCTCGGCCGTCAGCCGGAAGATCCCCGCCGGCTTGCCGAACTCGGTGGCGATCTTGGCGCGCACCTTGTTGTCGCCGACCCCCACCGAACAGTGCAGCCGCGTCTCGCGCAGGACCGCCTCCTGGGCGAGGCGGGCCAGGGCCTCCGGGTCGTCGGTCCGCGCGCCGAGGAACGCCTCGTCCCACCCCAGCACCTCGACGACGACGCCCAGCGACCGCAGCGTCGACATCACGCGCTCCGACGCCGCCTCGTACTCCGGGGCGTCCACCGGCAGGAAAACGCCGTCGGGCAGCTTGCGTGCGGCGATGCGCAGCGGCATCCCGGAGTGCACCCCGAACGCCCGCGCCTCGTACGACGCGGTCGACACGACGCCCCGCTCGGTCGGGTCGCCGCGACCACCCACCACGACCGGCAGTCCGGCGAGCTCCGGGCGACGCAGCACCTCGACGGCCGCCACGAACTGGTCGAGGTCGACGTGCAGCACCCAGGCCGTCTCCGCGCCCATGGTCCGGGACGGGGTCAGCCGACGCGGTCGAGGCTGAGCTCGACCACCTGGTAGGGCTCCGACCCCGGAACCACGTTGTGCATCGTGATCACGGCGTCCCGGGGTCGGACGTGGATCTCCCAGCCCCAGTCGGGCCCGGTCTCCGCGGGGTACGACCCGTGCAGTCGCAGCACCTCGTCGTCGTCGCTCCCGGCGAACGTCATCCACGTCGGTCCGGTGTGCCACGAGTCGACCCACACGGCCGACGACGCGTCCGGGGACCCGCCGACGAGGATCAGCCCGTCCTGTGCCGCATCCCCGTCCGCCCACGTGTAGGCGATCGACACGAAGCGGCCCGCCGTGACGCCGACCGTCGCGGTGGCCGCCGAGGACTGGTACTCGTCGGTGGGCATCAGGCGCAGGCGGTTGGTGCCCTGCCAGCGGCCGAGCAGCGGGGAGAGGAGGTCGACGACGCTCATACCTGACTGTATCGACGGGCCGCCGACCTGGTCCTGCCGGACTATGCCGGTGTGACGGCTCTACCGCAGGGCCGAGAACGCGAGGATCCGGTCCAGGACCTCGGCGGTCTGGTCGGCGTCGTACGTCGGGACCGAGTCGTCGACGAACAGGTGTGTCGCGCCGGGATAGACGAAGACGTCGCCCGCTCCGGCGGCGGCGACCAGCGCCCGGGCGTTGGCCTCGCCCTCGGCGCCGAAGAACTCGTCGTCGGCGTGCCCGTGCACCTGCAGCGGGACGCCCGCCGGCCAGCCGTCGAAGTCGTCGGGGCCGGTGGACGACTCGAGGAACACCGCACCGCGGGCGCCGGGCCGGCTGCGCACGAGCAGGTGGGAGTACACGACGCCCATCGAGATCCCCATGTAGACCAGGTCGGTCGGCAGGCCCTCGGCGGCCCGTCGGGCGCGCGACGTCATCGTGTCCCAGCCGAGGTCGTCCTCCTCATGGGACATGCCCTCGGGGATGGTGTCGAACGTGCGCCCCTCGAACAGGTCGGGCGTGTGCACGAGGTGGCCGGCACCGCGGAGGCGGTCGGCGAACGAGCGGACTCCGTCGGTGAGCCCGAGCACGTGGTGCAGCAGCAGGATCTCGGCCATCGACCGAGCGTGCCACGCACCGGTGACACAGGGCGCGCTAGGGCCCCCAGCACAGGCAGAACGGGTGCCCGGCCGGGTCGGCGTACACCTGGAAGCCGTCGGGGGTGGAGAAGTCGTCCGCCGCCTTGAGCAGGACCGCGCCGACGGCGAGCGCGTGCTCGTGAGCCGCGTGGATGTCGTCGACGTAGAGGTCGAGGTGGGCCTGCTGCTGCTCGCCGTGGGGCCAGTCGGGCTTGACGTGGTTCGGGGCGAGCTGGACGTCGATCGTCGGCTCACCGTCGACCAGCACGGAGTGCCAGTCCTCATGCACCCGGACCGTGCCGCCCAGCAGTGCGGCCCAGAACGCGCTCTCGACGTCGATGTCCGCCGCGTCGAACACCACCACCTGCCGCCTGATCCTCATCCGGACATGGTGGCACCGGACCGGACGCGACGGGCGGCGCACCCTCGGCCTCACGCGCGATCACACGACCACCACGCCCTTGCCGCCGACGTCGCCGGCCTCCATGTCCGCGTGCGCCTGGGCGATCTCGTCGAGGCGGTAGACCCGCCCGACGGGCACGCGCGCCCGACCGTCGGCGACCGCGTCGAGGAAGTCCTGGAGCACCGGTGCGGGCAGGTCGGCGGCCTCGCCCGAGTAGGCCGTGAGGCGCACCCCGTTCGGGAGCCAGTCCATCGGGTAGAACTCCGGGATCGTCCAGTGGTCCGAGAGCATGCCCGTGAAGCAGACCGTCCCGCCGCCGCGCACCGACCGGAGGGTGTCCCGCAGGGCGTCGACCCCGACCAGCTCGACGGCCGCGTCCGCGCCGTCGGGGAGCACCGCGCGCACCTGGGTGGCGACGTCGCCGTCGTCGACGAGGACGTGGTCGACACCGACGCTCTCCAACAGCGGGGCGCGCGCCGCCGACCGCGTGGTGGCCAGGACGGTCAGGCCCTGTAGTCGGCCGAGCACCGCGAGGGTCAGCCCGACCGAGGAGGTCCCGCCGCGGACCAGCAGGCTCTGACCCGCGGTCGGCCGGACGCCGACCGCGAGTGTGCCGTACGCGGTCTGCAGCATCTCGGGCACGGCGCCGAGCACGTCCCACGGCAGGTCGCTGCGGAACGGGATCACCTGCGCAGCGGGCACCAGCACGTACTGCGCGTAGCCGCCGTCGAACGCGCGGCCCATCCCGCCCATGAGCGTCGCCACCTGGGTGCCCGCTGCGAGCTCTCCGCCGGGAGCGTCCTCGACCACGCCGGCCGCCTCGATGCCGGGGATGCGCGGGAACGACCCGGACGACGCCTGCCCGCGCCGGAAGTGCAGCTCGGACCGGTTGAGCCCGAACGCGCGCACGCGGACCAGCACCTGTCCGGGTCGGGCGCGCGGAACGGGCACGTCCCGGACCTGCAGGACCTCCGGACCGCCGGGTCGCTCGACGACGACCGCGCGCATCGACGCCCCGGTCACGGCGCCACCACCGCCAAGCGGTCGAGCAGACCGTGCAGCCGCGATGTCAGCTGCGCCACCTCGTCACCCGCCAGGTGCGCGTCGAGCTCGGCGTCGAGCAGCGCGACGCCGGCGTCGTGCGCGGCGTCGCCCGCCGGGGTCAGCGCGATCAACGACGAGCGCCGGTCGTGCGGGTTCGCGCTGCGGACGACGAGCCCGTCGCGCTCGAGCCGGTCGACCAGCTTGCTGGCCGCGCCGACCGTGATGCCCAGGTCGGTGCGCAGGTCCTGCACGCGCGCCGACCCGGCGTGCCGATGCACGACGCGCAACGCGGTCAGGTTCGCCAGCGACGCGTGGCCGGCGGCGCGGAGCCGGTCGTCGAGGTGGTTCCACAGGTACGTCTCGTACCGGACCAGGATGTCGAAGAAGTCCATGGTCGACGCAACAGGGTTCCAGGTAACTATATTCCAAGGAATTGACGTGATGGTCCGTGGTCTACGTGCTCCGCGGTGCCGAGCTCTGCCGGGCGACCAGCCGAGGAGGGAGCATCACGGCCGAGTGCTCGTGCGGGCCGTCCTTGTGGGCAGCCTCTTCCTGGAGGAGCAAGGCCCCGAGGCGTCCGACGTCGTCGCCGGGCTGGGCGATCGTCGAGATCGGGATCGGGCTGTCCCATGCAGCCTGGTTGTTGTCGTAGCCGACGATCGCGACGTCCTCGGGGACGCGCACGTCCGCGGTCACCGACAGCGCCTGGACGATCCCGGCCGCGAGCAGGTCGGACGCGGCGAAGATCCCGTCGATCTCGCCGGCGGCCACGCGAGCGGCGAGGTGGACGCCCACCGACCACCCGTCGGACCGGTTGATCCACTCGGGGGTGATCACCTCGGAGACGACGTCCGGGTGCTCTCCCACGGCCTGGTGGAAGCCCTTGCCACGATCGACCACGGGCTGGAGCTCGGTCGGACCCCCGACGAAGGCGAGCTTGCGACGTCCCGTCTCGATGAGGTGCTTCGTCGCGATGTAGCCACCGAGGGCGTTGTCGACGTCCACGCTGCAGTACTGCGACACCGGCGCGCTGAAGTTGAGGAGCACGAGCGGGATCCCCGTCGGTGCGCGGCGGGAGACGGCGGCGAAGTGGGCGGCATCGTTCAGGGTCATGAGGACGCCCGTCACGCGTGACTGCGCGAACATGGCGAGGTAGTTCGACTCGCGCTCGATGCGTGCGTCGCTGTTGGCGATGAGCAGCGTCAGGCCGCCGTGCTCGGCGCCGCTCTCGGCGCCCCGCGCGATGTCGACGAACAGCGAGTTGCTCAGGTCGGAGACGATCAGCCCGATCGAGCGCGTCGAGCCGAACTTCAGGGAGCGGGCGGCGGTGTTGGGGACGTAGCCCAGCATCGCCATCGCGCGCTCGACCCGCTCCCGGGTCGCCGTGGCGACCTTGTCGGGGTGGTTGAGCACGTTCGAGACCGTGCCCAGCGAGACGCCGGCCAGCGACGCGACGTCATCGACGCTCGGGCGCGGCCTGGCGGCCGGTCGGTTCGTCGGTTCGTCGGCAGGCAACGCTGGCTCCCGTGTGCTCGAGTGATCGTGCGGCGGGACGAGCGTAGCCGCCGGGCTCGCCGCGGGACGGGAGTGACACCGTACCAACGCTCGTCGAGTTGAATCGAGCCAATCGCGCGTCCCACGACCAGGTGGCTCGCGCCGATCGCGGATCGCGCTGGCCCAGGTCACGTCACAGTTTGGCAATGCCAGTTGACCGCCGGACCGGCGGAGGCTACGTTTTGAAACGCTTCAATCCATGCTTCGCACTTCAAGGAGGAACTGTGAACTCGATGCTGAAGCGTCGGCGGACGCTGATGGCGGGCGTCGTCGGCGTGAGCGCTGTGCTGGCGCTCGCCGCGTGCAGCGGCTCCGGATCCAGCGATTCGCCCTCGGGCGGATCCGGCAAGGCTGCATCCGACCTGTCGTTCCTCGCGATCAACGAGAACGAGACGATCCCGACCACCCTGACCACGCTGAGCACCGACGAGTGCAAGGCCGAGAACGAGGCGCAGCCTCTGAAGGTCACCAAGCAGGCGCAGGCGACGCTCGACCAGCAGCTCCAGCTGCTGGCGGGCCAGGACGCCCTGCCCCAGCTCTTCATCAGCGCCAACGCCCCGTCGCTCAACGCCCAGCTCGCCGAGCAGGGAACCCTGCAGGATGCGGGCGCCGCGCTCGACCAGCTCGGCATCGCCGACGACGTGCTGCCCGCGGCGACGTCGGTGATCGAGAACCTGTACGACGGCAAGCAGCTCGTGCTGCCCACCGAGCTCAACATCGAGGGCATCTGGTACAACAAGAAGATCCTCGCCGACAACGGGATCGCCGTCCCGACGACGTGGACCGAGCTCACCGATGCGTTCGCCACGCTCAAGGCTGCGGGCATCCAGCCGATCTCCCAGGCAGGCAAGGGCGGCGACGGCTGGGGCGTCACCCGGTGGGTGGGCAACTACATCGCACGGGACCTCGGTCCCACCGCGCTGCAGGACGTGCGCGACGGGAAGGCCAAGCTCACGGACTCCGAGTACGTGAAGGCAGCCGACGCGATCGCGGACCTGGGCAAGCAGGGCTACTTCGGTGAGTCGCCCACGTCGATCGACTACACGACCGCCCTCAACACCTTCCTGACCGGTGATGCGGCGTTCATCTACATGGGTTCGTGGGCCGTGTCGAACTTCAGCGACCCCGAGCAGAACAAGGTCGGTGCGGACAACATCGGCTTCATGCACTTCCCCGACGTCGACGGCGGCAACGGTTCCGCCGAGCAGATGCCGGCGAACGTCGGTACCGCCATGGCGATCTCGTCCAAGGGCTTCAAGGACACGGCCACGCAGGACTGGGTCAAGTGCATCGCGGCCAACTACGGGACCGTCGCCCTGCGCGACAGCGGCCAGGTCACCGGCTTCACGGTGAACGGCGACGTCGAGGTCTCTCCGCTGAGCCAGCTGGTGCAGGACGAGATCGGCAAGACGCAGGAGAGCATCCTGTGGTTCGAGGCGTACTTCAGCCCGGAGGCCACCACCACGAGCCAGAACGACGGCGGCCTGCTCGGCTCCGGACAGCTCAGCGGTGAGGACTTCATGTCGCAGGTCCAGGCGAGCCTGGGTTCCTGACACCGCCAGTGCCCCGAGGCGGGCCGACGGGATGCCGTCGGCCCGCCTCCACACCCCTCGATGATGAGAGGCAGCCTCTGCCATGAACCATGTCCTGGGCGACAAGCGCGCCATCCTGCTGCTGCTCGGGCCAGCCCTGCTCGTGTACTCGCTCGTCATGCTGCTGCCGATGGTGTGGTCGCTGGGGTACACGTTCTTCAGCGGCAGCGTGGTGACAGGGTTCGAGTGGGTCGGGCTGGAGAACTTCCAGAAGCTCCTCACCGACCCCGCCGCGCGCGAAGCGCTCCTCTTCACCCTGAAGTACGCGGTGGTCATCACCATCGGGCAGGTCACCGTCGGGTACGCGCTCGCCCTGCTCTACATCTTCTTCCTGCGCAAGGCGTCGGCGACGATCCGCACCCTGGTCTTCTTCCCGGTGGTCCTGCCCACGGTCGCGGTCGCGCTGCTGTTCCAGAAGTTCTTCGAGTTCGCACCGCAGACCGGCCCGGTCAACGCTCTGCTCGAAGCCGTCGGGCTGAACGCGGTCGACTGGTTCGGGACCGCGAGCCACGCCTTCTGGGTGATCGCGCTCATGGACATCTGGCGCTCGATGGGCTTCTACGCCGTGCTGCTGTACGCCGGTCTGGTCGACGTCCCGGACGAGCTGCTCGAGTCCGCGCGCCTCGACGGCGCTGCGGGCTGGCGGCTCGTGCGCAGCATCGTGCTCCCGCTGTCGCTGCCGGTGCTGGTCTCGTCGGTCATCTTCAGCATCAACGGCACCCTCAAGGTCTTCGACTCGATCTACGCGCTGACCGGCGGTGGGCCAGGGAGCGGGACGACGCCGCTGACCCTGTTGATGTACCGGACGTCGTTCTTCTACGGCGACTACGGCTACGGCTCCACGATCGCCCTCGCGCTCACGATCCTGTGCCTCATCGTCACCCTCTTCATCTTCCGCGCGAACCGCCGCGACCTCACCCAGGACTGAGCGATGACCACTCTGACGCAGTCGCCCGTGACCACCGTCGCCCCGCCGCGCCCCGGACGGACGCGCAGGCGCCTCCGCCGGATCCCGCTCTACGCGGGCGTCACCATCCTTCTGGTCGTGATGGTGTACCCGCTGCTCTGGCTCCTGCTCGGGTCCTTCAAGACCCAGGACGAGTTCCTCAACAACCCGACGTGGTCGCTCCCGGAGAGCTTCACCAACGTCAGCAACTACACCGAGGCCTGGTCGAGCATCGCGCTCTACCTGCGCAACTCGGTGCTGGCCGTCTTCCCGGCCCTCGCGCTCGTCGTCGTGCTGGGCACGGCCGCCGGGTACGCGCTGGAGGTCATGGTCTTCCGCGGCCGCGGTGGCGTCCTGCTGCTGTTCCTGGCCGGCATCATGATCCCCGGTCAGATGATCCTGCTGCCGCTGTTCACCGTGTACTTCAAGCTGCACCTGACCAGCACGCTGTGGCCGCTCATCATCACGTACACGGCGATCGGCCTGCCGCTGACCGTCTTCATGATGGCCACCTACTTCCGGTCGATACCCCGCGAGGTGTTCGAGGCCTCCACCCTGGACGGCGCCTCCGCGGTCCGCTCGTTCTGGTCGATCGGCTTCCCGATGATGCGCAACGCCGTCTTCACGATCGCCCTGGTCCAGTTCTTCTTCCTGTGGAACGACCTGCTCATCGCGCTGACGTTCACCACCCAGGACAACCTGCGCACCGTCCAGGTCGGCCTGCTCAACTTCACCGGGCAGTTCGGCGCCGTGGACTACGGGCCCACGTTCGCGGCCATCTGCATCAACATGTTCATCGTCCTGGTGCTGTACATCTTCCTGAACCAGCGAGTCATGCGCGGGCTGTCCGCGGGAGCGGTCAAGGGCTGACCGTGCTGAGAGAACCCCGACCGGCCTCGTCACCGGACGAGCCGGAGATCGCAGCCGACGACCTCGTGATCGGCGCACCGACTGTCGAGCACCATGTTCATGCCCTCGGCATCGGCGAGCCCAGCCCTCGGGTGTCGTGGCGGCTGGAGCGGGCGCCCGCGGGATGGAGCGGGACCGCGTACCAGCTCCGCCTGGCGGCGCGGGGCCGAGACGAGCTGACGTCCGGCTGGGTGCGGTCCGCTGCGCACAACCTCGTCGACTGGCCGTTCCCGCCCCTGGCCTCGCGTGAGCGGGTCGTCGTGTCGGTGCGCGTCCGCGGCGCCGACGGCCGAGAGTCTCCGTGGTCCACGGGCACACCCGTCGAGGCGGGCCTGCTCGATCCGTCGGACTGGGTGGCCAGGGCGGTCTCCCCGGCCGGCCCGGTCGAGGACGCCGACCTGCGCCGGCCGCCGCTGCTGAGGCACGAGTTCGAGCTGACGCAGCCGCCCGTCGCGGCGCGGCTGTACGTCTCCGCGCACGGCCTGGTCGAGCCGTGGGTGAACGAAGCCCGCGTCGGCGACGAGGAGCTCGCCCCGGGCTGGACCGTCTACCCGCGCCGTCTCCGGTACTCGACCTTCGACGTCACCGAGCTCGTCCGGGAGGGGCGCAACGCGGTCGGCGCCCTCCTGGGCGACGGCTGGTACCGAGGGCGGCTCGGGTTCGACGGCGGCAACCGGGACATCTACGGCGACCGTCTCGCGCTGATCGCGCAGCTCGAGGTCGAGCTCGCCGACGGCACGCGCCAGGTGGTCGCCACCGGTCCGCACTGGAGAGCCGGCGCAGGGCCGATCCTGAGCTCGGGGCTCTACGAGGGGGAGCGGTACGACGCCCGCCTCGCGACACCCGGGTGGTCCGCCCCGGGCTTCGACGACGACGGCTGGTCGTCCGTCGACGTCGTCGAGCGCGACCCCGCGACGCTGGTGGCACCCGAGGGGCCGCCGATCCGGTGCACGGACGAGCTCGCCCCGTCCTCGATCGTCCGGACGGAGAGCGGTGCGGCGGTGCTCGACTTCGGGCAGAACCTGGTCGGCCGGCTCCGGATCCGCGTGGACGGACCCGAGGGGACGGTCGTCCGGCTGCGGCACGCCGAGGTACTGAAGGACGGCCGGCTCGACGTCCGCCCGCTGCGCGGCGCGCACTCCGTCGACGAGTTCGTCCTCGGGCCGGGCGGCCTGCAGGAGTGGGAGCCGCGCTTCACCATCCACGGCTTCCGGTACGCCGAGATCGAGGGCTGGCCCGGCGAGCTGCGGCCCGGCGACGTCGTGGCTCGGGTGCTGCACACCGACATGCGGCGCACCGGTGGCTTCGCCTCGTCGGACGCCCGCCTGAACCGCCTGCACGACAACGTGGTCTGGAGCATGAGGGGCAACTTCGTCGGGCTTCCGACCGACTGCCCTCAGCGCGACGAACGGCTCGGCTGGACCGGTGACATCCAGGTGTTCGGTCCCACGGGCACGTTCCTCTACGACTGCGCTGGGCTGCTCTCGTCGTGGTTGCGTGACCTCGCGCTCGAGCAGCTCCCCGACGGGACGGTGCCGTGGTTCGTCCCGACGATCTACGGCAACCCGATGTGGTCGCCGCCGCGACCCGGGGCCGCCTGGGGCGACGCCGCCGTGATCGTGCCGTGGACGCTCTACGAGCGGTACGGCGACCGGGAGGTGCTCGCCCGTCAGTTCGGGTCGGCGCGGGCCTGGGTCGAGTGCGTCGAGCGGCTGGCAGGTCCGGACCGCCTGTGGGACGACGGCTTCCAGCTGGGCGACTGGCTCGACCCCGCCGCGCCGCCCGACGACCCGGCCGACGCCCGCACCGACCGGTACCTGGTGGCGACCGCCTACTTCGCCCGGTCCGCGCAGCTGCTGGCGCGCATGGCCGACGTCCTCGGCCGGTCCCAGGACGCGGAGCGGTTCGACGCGCTGGCGGCCGAGGTCCGCCACGCCTTCGTCGGTCGCTACGTGCTCCCGGGTGGCCGCCTGTCCAGCGACGCCCCGACCGCCTACGCGCTGGCGCTGACGTTCGACCTGCTGCCGCAGGCGCTGCGGGCCGCGGCCGCCGACCGCCTCGCGTGGCTCGTGCAGGCGGACGGCGACGTCGTCGGGACAGGATTCGTCGGGACGCCGCTCCTCCTCGACGCCCTCTCCAGCACCGGTCACCTCGACCGCGCGTACGCGCTCCTCATGCAGACGGCGTGCCCGTCGTGGCTGTACATGGTCGGTCAGGGCGCGACGACGATCTGGGAACGGTGGGACGCGATCCTGCCCGACGGGAGTGTGAACCCCGGCGACATGACGTCCTTCAACCACTACGCCCTCGGTGCGGTCGCGGACTGGCTGCACGGCACCGTGGCGGGCCTCCGGCAGGCCTCGCCGGCCGGCGACCAGTTCGACGTCGCGCCACGGCCGGGAGGCGGCCTGACCTGGGCCGAGGCGTGGCTCGAGACCGCAGCCGGCCGAGCCGGTGTGCGATGGCGGTCCGACCACGGCACGGTGTCGATCTCCGTGACCCTTCCTCCGGGTGCCCGCGCGCGCGTGGACCTCGGCTCCGACGGCGTCGTGGAGCTTGCGGCGGGGGAGCACGACCTGCTCGTCGACGAGGCGCACCTGACGGCGCACTGAGCCGCGCCGGCTCGCTCCTTCCCGCCGCGGGTGGAGCGTTTCACTGGCGCGCGCTCCGACCCCCAGGGGTGAGCGCCAGGAGAGGTTTCTGCAGGTCTGGCGCGTTTTCGGGGTTGACGCCATTCGAGCGTTCTAGGTAGTTTCGGGAACGCAAGTTGAAACGCTTCAATTCGATCGAAGCGCGCCCCACGCGAAGTCTCGCGTCCGTCTCTCAACGAGGAGAACCGATGCACGTCTCGCAGTCTCTGATCCCACCTCGCCGCTCGCGCCGAGTGATCGCGCTCACGTCGTCGCTCGCGGTCCTCGTGCCGCTCGCGATCGGCGTCCCGCTCGCGGCGTCCGCCCAGGCGGACGCCGGCAACCCCGCATGCCCCTGGATGAACACCGGCAAGTCGGCCGACCAGCGGGCCACCCTGCTGCTCAAGGCCAGCACGCTCGACCAGAAGCTGCGCTGGCTCGACGAGCAGGCCGCCAACAACCCCACGCAGACCACGTTCAGCGGCGTCACGTACCCGGTACAGGTCGCCTGCACCCCGAGGGTCGTCTACACCGACGGCCCCGACTACGTCCGCGGGTCGACGGGCGTCACGATCTTCCCCGACCAGATCGGGCTCGCTGCGACGTTCGACCAGCAGCTCGCGTACGACAAGGGCGTCGCCCAGGCCGACGAGGCGTTCCGCTCCGGCAAGAACGTCATCCTGGGCCCGGGGGTCGCCTCGGGTCGCACCCCGCTGTCCGGCCGGACCCCGGAGTACCTCGGGGAGGACTCGCTGCTCTCCGGCACCATGGCCGCCGCGACGATCAACGGCATCCAGAAGGGCAACCCGAGCCAGCCGGTCATGGCCGTCATCAAGCACTACGTCGGCAACGAGCAGGAGCTCGACCGCCAGACCAGCTCGTCGAACATCGACGGTCGTACCCTCCGCGAGGTCTACAACCTGCCGTTCAAGATCCTGGTCGACGAGTCGAACCCTGGCGGCGTCATGTGCTCGTACAACCAGATCAACGGCGTGTACGCCTGCGAGAACCCCGTGCTCAACAACCTCCTCAAGGGCGACACGGGCTACCAGGGCTACGTCGTGTCCGACTTCGGCGCCGTGCACAGCACCGCTCCGTCCCTGGCCGCCGGGCTCGACCAGGAGCTCAACCGCCCGCGCTTCTACACGCCGGCCAACATCGCGGCGGCCATCGACAACGGCTCGGTCACCGTGGCGCAGATCGACGCCGCCGCGTTCCGGGTCGTCCGCGCCTACATCGCCAACGGCCTGTTCGACCACCCGCTGCCCGACGTGCCGTCGACGAGCTCGTCCACCGACGCGCACAAGGCGCTGGCGGCGACGATCGCCTCGGAGAGCTCGGTGCTGCTCAAGAACGACGGCAACGTCCTGCCGCTGACCGCCTCGACGAAGACGATCGCGATCATCGGGCCGACCGCGTCGAACACGCCGACCAACGGCGTCAGCGCCGGGACCGTGTGCCAGCAGGCGGCCGGGCCGTTCGGGGGCGGCGGCAACGCGTGCCCGAACCCGGTGGCGCCGTTGGACGCCCTCACGGCACGCGCCGCACAGGTCGGGGCGACCGTCACGTTCGACAACGGCGCCGACCTCGCCAGCGCCGCCGCCGCGGCCGCGGCCGCCGACGTGGCGATCGTCTTCGGCTACTCCAAGCAGGGAGAGTTCGCCGACCGGACGACGCTCGACCTGGACAACGGCGGCGACGCGCTCATCGCGGCGGTCGCCGCTGCCAACCCGAGGACAGTGGCCATCCTCGAGACCGGCACGGCGACCCCGATGCCCTGGCTCGCGAGCGTCAGCAGCGTCGTCGAGGCCTGGTACCCGGGTGAGCAGCAGGGCACCGCGCTCGCCCGGCTGGTCTACGGCGACGACAACTTCGTCGGTCGGCTGCCCATGACGTTCCCGAGGTCGCTCGCCGACACGCCGACGAGCACTCCCCAGCAGTACCCGGGGACGTTCGCCAACGGTTCCACGACGCGACCGACCGGCAGCACGGAGATCCGCCAGGTCAGCTACAGCGAGGGCCTCCTGGTCGGCTACAAGTGGTACGCCTCGAAGAACATCGCCCCTCTGTTCCCGTTCGGGTACGGCCTGTCCTACACGGGCTTCGCGTACAACAACGTGAAGGTCACGGCGAAGACGAACGGCAAGAAGCCGATCGACGTCTCGTTCCTGGTCACCAACGTCGGCCCGAAGCTCGGGACCGAGACCGCCCAGGTGTACCTGACCCTGCCGTCCGCGACGGGCGAGCCGAAGCGTCTGGTCGGGTTCGCCAAGGTCTCGCCCAAGGTCGGACGTGCCGAGAAGGTCACCGTGTCGATCGACCCGCAGGCGGCGGACCTCCCGCTGTCCTACTACGACACGACGAGCCACGCGTGGACGATCGCGCCCGGCACCTACACGGTCGAGGTCGGGTCGTCGGCCACGAGCACCGCGCTGACGGGGACGTTCACCGTCGGATAGTCGGGTACCTTCCCGGCGCCCGCCCCACGGCCTCGTGGGGCGGGCGTCCGGTCGTCCGGCGACAGCTCGTCAGGCCGTCGGCACGGCGCGCAGGGTCACGCCCACCACCTCGGGGCCGACGATCGCACCGACGGGACCCGGGCCGTAGCGGTCGTACTTGGCGTGCAGCGCGGCGTCGAGGGCGTCGTGCGGGGCGGCGTCGGCGGCCTCGAACTCCACATCCTTCTCGACCGAGCCGACCCGCACGCGGCCGGTGCCCGAAGCCGCGGCTCGGCGGTACCACCCGTTCTCCGGGCCGTGCGCGGAGCGGAGGTAGAGGTCGTCGCCGTGGACGACGAACCAGATCGTGACGTACGGCCGCAGGCTGCCGTCCGGTCGCCGTGACGCGACCTGGAGCTCGTCCACCCGCGCTATGGCGCGCAGCTCGTCGGCCGTCCACCCGCTCATGCGCGTCCTCCGTCGTACTCCTCGTCGGTGACTTCCTCTGCCCACTCGGTGTCGGGCCCGGCGGAGCCGTCGCCGATCTCCCACATCGCCAGGTGCGTCATGAAGCGGTCGGGCGCCGCACCGTGCCAGTGCCACTCGCCCGGCGGTGTCCAGACCGTCTGCCCGGGCCGCAGCTCGAGGACCCGGCCGTCCCGCGTGCCGACCCTGGCGACCCCCTCGGTGACGTGCAGGGTCTGGCCGGCCACGTGGCGGTGCCAGAACGTGTGCGCCCCCGGCGCGAACCGCACCGCGTTCACGCGCAGCCGGGCAGGCGCCGGGGGAGCGGCGAGGACGTCGAACCAGACGTCACCGCTGAACCACGCCTCCGGTCCCTTCTGCGTCGACGGCACCTGGGTGATCTCCATGTCGGTCTCCTTCTCGTCCTTCGTACTGCTGCGTCTCTCGTCGTCCGAGCGTCCTCCAGCGTCGAGCCAACCGCGTCGAGATGCGTGGAGGGAGTCCCGGTCGATCCAGGTACTGCCAGGGCCTCTCTGCATCTGGCCGCGACGAGCGGCCGGGACGCTAGTCGTCGATCTCCTCGGTCCCGAGCCGGGCGAGCTCGGCCAGGTGCTCCCGCATCGTCCGGAGCTGCTCGGCGGGGTGGCCCACCCAGTCCTCCAGCTCGCCGACGACCCGCACCGGCTCGCGGGTGCGGTACGACCGGGTGGGGTTGCCGGGGAACCGCTTGTTCGTGACGTTCGGGTCGTCCTCGAGCTCACCGGTGGGCTCGACGACGTAGATCCGGCCGCGCCCCTCGCCCTGGGCCAGCTCGGCGCCCCAGGTCGCCGCGTCGAGCGTCGCGGTCAGGTAGACGTGGCCGGCCGTCCGCCCGCCGCCGAAGTTCGACCGTCGGCCGGGCTCGAGCAGGTCACCCACGCGGAGGTCGGCCTTGGTGCCGTGGAACAGGGCACCCGACTCGTGGACCTCGAAGGGGGTCGGCCCGGACGTCGCGGGCGTCTCGTCTGGATCGCTCATCCGCCCATTCTGCCGACCGCGCTGGCTCCACGTTCGTTGAGGCGCCGATGCGTGATCCCGGCCAGCAGGTCGGCCACCTGGACGCGCGGGTCGTCCCGCGAGTCGACCTGCCGGAACGAGTACAACGGAGCGGGCGCCGGCGAGACCGCGTGCGCCAGGAACGTCCCCAGCCGGGCGACCCGGCCGCGGGTCAGCGCGCTCTGCTCGTCGTGCACCACCGCGACCGACCCCGCCCGGGCGCTCCAGAACAGCAGCGTCTCGGCGAGAGCCGGCACCAGCGGTTCCAGCGGCGGCGGGATGGCCGGGTCGCCGTCGACCAGCCGGACCATCACCGCCTCGACCCCCGCGGCGGTCACCCCCCGCAGGGCCGGCACATCGGCCGGGATCGCCGCGACGAACCGGTCGATCGCGTCACGGTCGACCATCCGGAGACGCTTCGTGCGGGCGAGGTCGACGAACGCGCCGAGCAACCCGCGGTGGCTGCGGAGCGCCCGGACGGCGGCGGAGTGGTCTCGGCCCAGGCTCGTACCCGCGCCGTACGACGGCTCCTCCGTGAACAGGTCGAGCACCCGCCCCGCGACGAACGAAGTCTTGTCGACGACGTGGACGTGCGCCCGGCCCCGGAGCGCGGCGAGGAACCACTCGAGAGCCGGTCGCTGGTCGGCCCGGAGCAGCCGGCCGGACTTGTACTCGGACGCGCCGCGGGGAGGGGACCGCAGCGCGGCGACCACGCCGGCGGCCTCCGGGACGGACAGGTCGGTGCTCGCGTGGACGAGGACGGGGGAGGTGGGGTCGAGGAGGTTGCTGCCGGAGAACCCGGACTCGTCGCACGCGATCTCGACCCCCGGCGTGGGGATGGTCATGGGGTTGCTGCTTCCGGCCGAAGGGCTGCGCACAGGCACCCGTCGCGACGACGGGCGTGATCAGGCGGGGTGACCCGCGCTCAGTGATCGGCAGCGGCCGGAGCAGACATGCCACCCATGCTGATCCTGGCTCAGTCCTGCACACCAGAGAATTCGATCGCGCTACCGTCCGCGAAGGACGGCCACGCCGCTCGACATGCGCGAGATGATCGCGTGATGACCGGCGACCACGCGTGCTGCGCCCCCGGGGCACCGCACGACAGCACGCGCGCGACCGGCGACCTGGCGGTGCCGACGCTGTCGCGAGACGCCGCGGCCGCAGCGCGCGGCTCGATCCTGGCGACCATGGTGGACGTCCCCGGGGGCGTGTTCACCATGGGCCACGACGGATCCGACGGCTACCCGTCGGACGGCGAGGGACCGGCGCACGTGGTCGACCTCCGCCCGTTCCGGATGATGCGGACGACGGTGACGAACGCCCAGTTCGCGGGCTTCGTCGACGCGACGGGCTACCGGACGGAGGCCGAGGCCTACGGCTGGTCGTTCGTGTTCGCGGGCCTGCTGCCCGACGACTTCCCGCCGACCCGCGGCGTCGCCGCGACGCCGTGGTGGCGCCAGGTGGAGGGCGCCGACTGGCGCCACCCCGAGGGGCCGCAGTCGGACGTCCGGGCGCGGGACGAGCACCCGGTCGTGCACGTGAGCTGGTCGGACGCGTCGGCGTTCGCGTCGTGGGCCGGGGTGCGGCTGCCGACCGAGGCCGAGTGGGAGCGCGCGGCCCGGGGCGGACGGGAGGGTGCCCACTACCCGTGGGGGCACGAGCGGGAGCCGGGCGGCGAGCACCTGATGAACGTGTGGCAGGGCGACTTTCCGTCCCGGAACACCCTCGACGACGGCTACCTCGGCACCGCGCCGGCCGACGCGTTCGCCCCCAACGGCTTCGGGCTGCACACCATGACGGGCAACGTCTGGGAGTGGTGCCAGGACTGGTTCGCGGTCGACACGTACCGGTCCTCGGCACGATCGGACCCGGCCGGTCCGTCGACCGGCGCGCTCCGGGTGATGCGCGGCGGCTCGTACCTGTGCCACGAGTCGTACTGCTTCCGGTACCGGGTGGACTCGCGCAGCTCGAGCTCGCCCGACGCCTCGGCCGGCAACGTCGGGTTCCGGTGCGCGGCCGACGCGGTTGTGGCCGACGTACCGGCCGGCGGCGCCTAGAGGCCCGGCTGCTCGGGATCGGCGACCGCAGACACCCATCGGCCCGCGAGCGCCTCGGACCCCCGCGCCAGCAGCGTGACGTCGGCGCCGACGAGGACGAACGAGGCCCCGGCGCCGAGGTACGCGCTCGCCAGGGTCGGGTCGAACGCGTTGACCCCGACCGGCTTCCCGGCGGCGCGCACCGCGGAGAAGGCTCGGTGGACCGCCGCGACGACGTCCGGGTGGCCCTGCTGCCCGAGCAGCCCCATCGAGGCGGCGAGGTCGGACGGCCCCACGAAGACGCCGTCGACACCGTCCACGGCCGCGATCGCGCCGGCGGCGTCGACGCCCTCGACCGTCTCGACCTGGACGACGAGCGACACGTGCTCGTCGGCGTGCTCGAGGTACCCGTCGACCCGGTTCCACCGGGCCGAGCGGGCGAGCGCGGACCCGACCCCCCGCCGGCCGCGCGGCGGGTAGCGCACGGCCTCGACGACGGCCGCCGCCTCCTGCGCCGAGGACACCATGGGCACGAGGAGGCTCTGCGCCCCGAGGTCCAGGGCCTGTTTGATCGTGACGACGTCGGCGGTCGCCACCCGCACGACCGGCGTCACCGGGTAGGCGGCGACGGCCTGGAGCTGCGCGAGCACCGACTCCAGCCCGTTGGGGGAGTGCTCCATGTCGACCAGCAGCCAGTCGAGCCCGGCGCCCGCGCAGACCTCCGCCACCAGCGGGCTCCCCGAGCACACCCACATCCCGGCGAGCGGTCGGTCCGCCGCGGCGAGGGCGTCGCGGAAGGTCGGTGCTAGACGAAGCGGCATGTGATCGTCCCCAGGTCGCGGTAGTCGGCCAGCACGGTGTCGCCCGGGTGCACCCACATCGGACGGGTGAAGGAGCCCGCGAGCACGAGGTCGCCCGCCTCGAGCAGGTCGCCGTGCTGGGCCAGCTTGTTCGCCAGCCAGACGACGCCCATCGCGGGGTGGTTGAGCACGGCGCCAGCGACGCCCGACTCCTCGACGGTCTCGTTGCGGTAGAGCATCGCGGCGATCCAGCGCAGGTCGACGTCGTCGGGACGCACGGGCGTGCCGCCGAGGACCATCGCCCCCATGGCCGCGTTGTCGCTGATCGTGTCGACGATCGTGCGGCCCTCGAGCGCGATGCGGGAGGCCAGGATCTCCAGCGCCGGCACCACGTACTCGGTGGCCGCCAGGACGTCGAAGACGGTGGCGTCCGGACCTTCGACGGGCTGGGCCAGGCGGAACGCGAGCTCGACCTCGATGCGGACGTTCGAGAACCGACCGTGCTCGATCACGGAGCCGTTCTCGTAGACCATGTCGGAGAAGATCGACCCGTAGTCGGGCTCGTCGATGCCGGTGGCCGCCTGCATGACCTTCGAGGTCAGGCCGATCTTGCGGCCGACCGGTCGCCGGCCTGCGGACACGGCACGGCGCCGCCACTCGCTCTGCACCGCGTACGCGTCGTCGACGGTCATGCCGGGGTGGCGGGCGGTCAGGAGCGGCACCGTGGTGCGGTCGCGCTCCGCGGCGGCCAGCTCATCGGCGATCGCCGCGACGGTCTCGGCCGGCAGCGCGCGCGTCACAGCTGGTGCCCCAGCTTGTACTCGCCCTGCTTCCAGCTCGGGAGCTCGTCGGTGGCGTCGCCCTTGCGGGTGTAGGAGAAGCCGTCGGCCCCGATGGTCACCTCCATCTCGCTGGTGTCCGTGCGGTCCACGACCGGCTGCGGGACGCCGTCGAGATCGAGGACGAGGGAGGCCTCGGTGTACCAGGAGGGGACCACCGGGTTGCCCCACCAGTCGCGGCGCTGGTTGTCGTGGACGTCCCACGTGACCACCGGGTTGTCCGGGTCGCCGGTGTAGTAGTCCTGCGTGTAGATCTCGATGCGGTGCCCGTCGGGGTCGCGCAGGTACAGGTAGAACGCGTTGGACACGCCGTGCCGGCCGGGGCCGCGCTCGATCCGGTCCGACATCCGCAGCGCGCCGAGCTTGTCGCAGATCGCCAGGATGTTGTGCTTCTCGTGGGTCGCGAAGGCGACGTGGTGCAGGCGCGGGCCGTTGCCGCCCGTCATCGCGGTGTCGTGGACCGTGGGCTTGCGCCGCATCCACGCGGCGTAGGTGGTGCCGGCCTCGTCCTGGATGTCCTCGGTGACGCGGAACCCGAGGTCCTCCAGGTAGGCGACGGCCCGGGGCACGTCGGGGGTGACCTGGTTGAAGTGGTCGATGCGGACGAGCGTGCCCGGCGTGTACAGGTCGTAGCGCCACGCGAGCCGCTCGACGTGCTCGACGTCGTGGAAGAACTCGTACGGGAACCCGAGCGGGTCCTCGACGCGGACGGAGTCCCCGAGACCCTTCACGAAGCCGTCGGCACGCCGCTCGACCCGGCACCCGAGCTCGCCGTAGAACGCGACCGCCCTGTCGAGGTCCTCGGGCGCGCGGACCCGGTAGGAGAGCGCGGCGACCGCCGCCACCGGACCCGTGCGCAGGACGAGGTTGTGGTGGATGAACTCCTCGTGGCTGCGCAGGTAGACCGACTCGTCGTCCTCCTCGGTCACGACGAGGCCGAGGACGTCGACGTAGAAGTTCCGCGACGCCGCGAGGTCGGTGACGACCAGCTCCATCGACGCGGCGCGCAGGATGTCCGGCGGCGGGGACGACGGCGTCGGGATGGGGTCGCCGGACCGGATCGGGTCCTCGGCGCTCACGACGGGCTCGGGCCCGCCGGGGGTGAGGGGGGTGCTCACGTCAGTGTCCTTTGCCGAAGGTCGGGTTGTGTGCTGCGCCGAGCGTGACGTGCACGGCCTGCTGGTGCGTGTAGAAGTCGATCGAGCGGTACCCGCCCTCGTGGCCGAGCCCCGAGGCCTTGACCCCACCGAACGGCGTGCGCAGGTCGCGGACGTTGTTGCTGTTGAGCCACACCATGCCCGACTCCACTGCCTGAGCGAAGGTGTGCGCCCGCCGCAGGTCGTTGGTCCACACGTAGGCCGCGAGCCCGTACCTCACGCCGTTCGCGAGCGCGAGCGCCTCCTCGTCCGTGTCGAACGGCGTGATGGCGACCACCGGCCCGAAGATCTCCTCCTGGAAGATCCGGGCGTCCGCCGGGACGTCGGCGAAGACGGTGGGCGCCACGTAGTTGCCGGTCGGGAAGCCGTCGGGCCGTCCGCCGCCGGCGACGAGCCGACCCTCGGTCCGGCCGATCTCGATGTAGCCCATCACCTTGGCGTAGTGCTCGGGGTGCACGAGCGCGCCGACCTCGGTGCTCGCCTCGTGCGGGGGTCCGACGACGACCCGCCTCGCCTGTGCGGCGTAGCGCTCGACGAACTCGTCGTAGATCTCGCGCTGGACGAGGATCCGGCTGCCGGCGGTGCACCGCTCGCCGTTGAGCGAGAACACCCCGAAGATCGTCGCGTCGATGGCCGCCTCGAGGTCGGCGTCGGCGAAGACCACGGCGGGGGACTTCCCGCCGAGCTCCATCGAGAGGCCCTTCAGGTGCGGCGCCGCGTTGGCGAAGATGAGCTGCCCGGTGCTGCTCTCGCCGGTGAACGAGATGAGCGGGACGTCCGGGTGCTTGACCAGCGCGTCGCCCGCCTCCTCGCCCAGCCCGTGCACGAGGTTGAACACCCCCTCGGGCACGCCGGCCTCCTCGAAGATGCCGGCCCACAGGGACGCCGACAGCGGCGTGAACTCGGCCGGCTTGAGCACGACCGTGTTGCCCGTGGCCAGCGCGGGGCCCAGCTTCCACGACTCGAGCATGAACGGCGTGTTCCACGGCGTGATGAGCCCGGCGACGCCGATCGGCTTGCGGTTGACGTAGTTGAGCTGCCGGCCGGGCACCTTGAACGCGTCGTCGGTCTGGGCGACCACGAGGTCGGCGAAGAACCGGAAGTTCTCGGCGGCCCGGCGCGCCTGGCCCAGCGCCTGGGTGATCGGCAGGCCCGAGTCGAAGCTCTCCAGCTCCGCCAGGCGGGCGTCGCGAGACTCGACGATGTCGGCGACCCGGTGCAGGACCCGCGAGCGCTCACGCGGCACCATCCGCGGCCAGGGGCCCTCCTCGAAGGCGCGCCGCGCCGCAGCGACGGCCCGGTCGACGTCCGCGGCCTTGCCCGCCGCGGCGCGCAGGTACGTCTCGTTCGACACCGGGTCGAGGACCTCGAACGTCGCGCCGCCGGCGGAGTCGACGTGCTCGCCGCCGATGTAGTGCTGGATGTGCTCAGGAAGGTCGGCGGGCAGGTGGTGGGGCATGGGGTCGCCTCTCAGGATCCAATCGTCGCGCCGGGTTCGACCGGCGCCTCGTCGGGGTGCTCGTGGCTGAGGTACGCGGCGAGCGTGGCCGAGCGGTGCGCGCGGGCGGCGCGCTCGATGTCCGCCAGGGGTGCGTCGGTCTCGATGAGGTCGACGATGGTCTCGTGCTCGCGCACCGACTCCTGCGCGCGGCCGGGCACGAAGCTGAACGTCGAGTCGCGCAGGTGCCCCAGCCGAACCCACTCGGCCTCCACGAGCGCGAGCAGGCGAGGGTTCGGGCAGGGCGCGAACAGCACCGAGTGGAACCGCTGGTTCAGTGACGTGAAGAGCCGGGGGTCGAAGTCGTCGAGGGATTCGACGAGTCGGCGGTTGAGCTCGCGCGCGTGCCGGACGTCGTCGGCGCCCAGGTGCCGCGCGGACAGCGCGGTGGCCGCACCCTCGAGGATGGCCAGGGTCTCCATGCTGTGCCGGTACTGGGTGTCGTCGATCATCGACACGCGCGCCCCGATGTTCCGCTCGAACGTCACGAGCCCCTCGGCCTCGAGCCGGCGGATCGCCTCCCGGACGGGCACCACGCTCATGTCGAGCTCGTTCGCGATCGAGGCCAGGACCAGCCGGTAGCCCGGCGCGAGCTCCTCGCGCGCGATCCGTTCCTTGAGCCAGTGGTACGCCTGCTGGGACTTGCCCGTCTCCGGCGTCGTCTCGCTCATCGGCTCGCGTGCCAGGCGTCGAACGTCGCTCGCCACTGCGCGTTCATCGGGAAGAGGCCGTCGACCGCGTGGCCGGCGGCGACCTGCTCGGCGATCCAGCCGTCCTCCTCCTCCTGGGCGAGGGCGGCGTCGACCACCTCCTCGACGAGCCCCGGCGGGATGACGACGACTCCGTCGCGATCCCCGACCACCACGTCGCCCGGCTCGACGGTCGTCCCTCCGCAGGCGACGGCGACGTCGACGTCCCACGGCACGTGCCGCCGGCCGAGGACGGCGGGGTGTGCGCCGGCCGAGTACACGGGGATGCCGACCGCGGCGACGGCGTCGTGGTCGCGCACCCCGCCGTCGGTGACGATGCCGGCGGCGCCGCGCACGTGGGCGCGCAGGGCGAGGATGTCGCCGAGCGTGCCGGACCCGGTCTCGCCGCGCGCCTCGATGACGATCACCTCGCCCTCGCCGACGGAGTCGAACGCGCGCTTCTGGGCGTTGTAGCCGCCGCCCCGGCGGGCGAACAGGTCCTCGCGGCCCGGCACGAGCCGCAGGGTGCGCGCGGTGCCGACGAGCTTGGCGCCCGGGTGCATCGGCAGGACGCCGTCGATGGTCACGGCGTCCAGGCCGCGCTTGCGCAGCTGGGCGCTGAGCGCGGCGACCGGCGCGCGTGTGAGCTTCTCGCGAAGCTCGGGGGAGAGGCCTTCCGGTCCGAGCCCCGCCGCAGCGCGCGAGCCCCACGCCTCGGCGCGCTGGACGTCGTCGACGGCGGGGAGTGCTCCGAGCGTGCCGTCGAGCTCCCGATCGCCCTGGGTGACGATCGTGCGGAGCCGGCCCGAGGTGCGCCCGTCGGGGGTGTCGACCTCCACCTCGACGACGTCCCCGGGGACGACGACCGAGGAGCCGGCGGGCGTGCCGGTGAGGATGACGTCGCCGGGCTCGAGGGTCAGGTGCTGGGAGAGGTCGGCGACGAGCTGGGCCAGGGGGAAGAGCAGCCCGGCGGTCGTGTCGTCCTGGCGCAGCTCGCCGTTCACCCAGGCCCGCAGCCTCAGCGCCGCCGGGTCGACCGACCGGGCATCGAGCAGGCCGGGCCCGATCGGGGTGAACCCGTCCCCGCCCTTGGACCGGACGTTGGAGCCCTTGTCGCTCGCGCGCAGGTCGTACAGGCCGAGGTCGTTCGCCGCCGTGACCCACGCGACGTGGTCCCACGCGCGGGCGAGAGGCACGCGCCGCGCGGCGGTGCCGATGACGAGCGCGATCTCGCCCTCGAAGGCGAGCAGCTCGGTACCGGCCGGGCGCTCGACCGTGCCACCGGAGGGCGCCACGGAGCTCGAGGGCTTGAAGAAGTACGACGGGTGGGCGGGGCGGCGGCCGCGCTGGTCGGCGCGGGACGCGTAGCTGAGGTGGATCGCGACGATCTTCCCGGGGCGGCCGGGCAGGCCGGAGAACCGGTCGTCCGTGCCTGCGCTGTGGTCCGTCATGAGCTCCTCGCCCGTGTGTGATGAGAGGTGGCGCCGGTCAGCTGCTCGCGCGGGTGATCTCCTCCCAGAAGGGTGCGACCACGCTCCCGGAGATCCGCAGGTCGAGCAGCAGGAACGGCCGCTCGCTCGCCGGGCGCGCCTGCCAGTCCGTCAGCACGTCGAGGTCCTGGACGGACCGGACGGAGACGCCTTGCGCGCCCAGCGCGGACGCCACGCCGGCGAAGTCGACGTCCGGGATCAGCATCGGCTCCTGGGCCAGCCCCTTGCGCCCGTAGAGGTGCAGCTCCGCGCCGTACGCCCCGTCGTTCCACACGACCGCGATCCCGCGCCCGCCCGCCACCCGGATCGCCGACTCGAGGTCGGACAGCGCCATGAGCCCGCCGCCGTCGCCGGTGGTGAGGACCACCGTGGACTCGGGTCGTGCGAGCGCGGCGCCCACCACGCTGGGGAAACCCAGGCCGATCGCCTGGAACGCCGTGCCAACCATCATCATCCGGTCCGGCGCGGACACGGGCCAGTACATGTTCGACCAGCCGAGGAAGTGGCCGCCGTCCGAGACGACCACGCGGTCCTCGGGCAGCAGCTCGGCCAGCCGGGCCGCGGCAGTGCGCGGGTCGAGGCGGCCGTCCGCGGCGATCCCGTCCCCGGGCTCGTGGCGTCGCGCGTCCGTGAGGTCGACGGACTCCCGCCACCCGCTGGGGGTGGCCCCCGCGAGCTGGTCGAGGATCGCCCCCGCGACGACGCCGGCGTCCCCGCGCACGTACCCGCCGACGTGCGGGTGGGTGGCGGCGGGCGCGACGTCGACCTGGAAGACGCGGCACCCCGGCGCGAACAGGTCGCCGAACCGCATCGTGAACTGGTTGAGGGAGGCGCCCACGACGACCGCGACGTCGGCCTCGCGGACCAGCGCCATCGCGTCCTCCGCGCCGAACCCGCCGGCCACGCCGAGGTCGAACTCTGCCCGGGGGAAGAGCCCGCGCCCCAGCGCCGTCGTCGCCGTCAGCGCCCCCGTGGCGTCGGCGATGGCGCCGAGCGTCTCGCCCGCGCCGGCCACCCAGGCGCCGCGTCCCGCGAGGAGCAGCGGTCGGCGCGCGCCGGCGAGGGCCGCGGCGATCTCGCGCACCACGCCGTCGGCGAACGACCCGCGCAGGGGGAGCGGCGCGGGCAGGCGCGGGGTCGGGGTCTCGGGCACCGGGCCGGTGTCCAGCGTCGCGACGTCGTAGGGGATCGCGAGCACGGTGGGCACCCGGTAGGTCAGCGCGTGCTCGACGGCGATGACGGTCGTCGCCGCGGCGTCCGCGCGGCCCACGGTGTAGGTGCGGGCCCCGACGGCCGAGGCCATCGCGATCTGGTCGACGCCCCAGGGGCGCGGCCCCGACGTCGGCTCGTCGCCGACCACGAGGACGAGCGGCACGTGGGCCTGCACGGCCTCGGCCAGCGCGGTGAGCGTGTTGGTGAAGCCGGCGCCGTAGGTCGTCGTCGCGGCCGCGAGCCGGCCGGAGGCCCGGTGGAAGGCGTCGGCCGCGACGACGGCGCCCGCCTCGTGCCGCACCGGCGTGAAGTCGGCGTCGGTCTGGCAGGTCAGGGCGTCGAGGAAGTACGCGTTGCCGTTGCCCATGACCCCGAAGACGTGGTCGACGTGGGCCGCGAGCGTGACGGCGACGTGCGCGGAAACCGTCGGCATGGAACAGGGCCTCCCGGACCGGGTCGGCCGCGGCGTCGTCGCTGCGGCTCAGAGGGGATAATATACGATCCGTCAAACCTCGACATCGACGTCAGGGGAGTCGGTCCCATGCAGTTCCACCACAACGGCTACGTCTCCGGCGACCCGCGCGTGCAGCCCGCCGCTGGCGTCGGCCTCGACCGGCCCGACGAGCTCCCGGACGAGGTGGACGTCCTCGTCGTCGGCACGGGGCCGGCCGGCATGATCACCGCCGCGCAGCTGTCGCAGTTCCCGGGTGTCACCACGCGCATCGTCGACCGCCGCGCGGGGCGGCTGAAGATCGGCCAGGCGGACGGGATCCAGCCCCGCAGCGTCGAGACGTTCGAGGCCTTCGGCTTCGCCGGCCGGATCGCCGAGGAGTCCTACCGCGTCATGGAGGTCTGCTTCTGGCACCCGGACCCGGCCGACCCGACGCGGATCGTGCGCGGCGAGCGGACGGCCGACGACCCGTCGGGGATCAGCGAGTTCCCCCACCTGTACGTCAACCAGGCCCGCGTGCTCGACTACTTCGCCGAGTTCATGGCGAACGCCCCGACGCGGATGACGCCCGACTACGGCTACGAGTTCCGCGACCTGGAGATCGCCGACGGCGGCGAGCACCCGGTCACCGTCCACCTCGTGCGCACGTCCGGCGACGACGCCGGGCAGGAGAAGGTCGTCCGGGCGAAGTACGTCGTCGGCGCCGACGGTGCCCACAGCGGCGTCCGGCGGTCCATCGGCTGCATCCCCCAGGGTGGCAGCGCGGCCCACGCCTGGGGAGTCATGGACGTCCTCGCCGTGACCGACTTCCCCGACATCCGCCGCAAGTGCGCGATCCAGTCCGGGTCGGGCGGCAGCATCCTGCTGATCCCGCGCGAGGGCGGCCAGCTGTTCCGCATGTACGTGGACCTGGGCGAGGTCCGGCCGGGGAACGAGGGCGCGCTGCGCAGCACGCCAGTCGAGCAGATCGTCGCCCACGCGAACGCGATCCTGCACCCGTACACCCTCGAGGTGAAGGACGTCGCCTGGCACAGCGTGTATGAGGTCGGCCACCGGGTGACCGACCGGTTCGACGACGTCCCGCTCGAGCAGATCGGCGCGCGCAACCCCCGCGTCTTCATCGAGGGCGACGCCTGCCACACGCACAGCGCGAAGGCCGGCCAGGGCATGAACGTGTCCATGCAGGACGGGTTCAACCTCGGCTGGAAGCTCGGCTACGTCCTGTCGGGTCGTAGCCCGGAGAGCCTGCTGCCCACGTACTCCGCGGAGCGCCAGGTCATCGCGCAGAACCTCATCGACTTCGACAAGCAGTGGTCGGCCCTCATGGCGAAGAGGCCCGAGGACTTCGACGACCCCGCCGAGCTGGCCGACTTCTACGTCCAGACCACCGAGTTCCTCTTCGGGTTCATGACGCAGTACCCGCCGTCGATGCTCGTCGCCCAGCCCACGCACCAGGCGCTCGCCGCGGGCTTCACGGTCGGGAAGCGGTTCAAGTCCGCGCCCGTCGTCCGGGTCGCCGACGCCAACCCCCTGCACCTCGGGCACCAGCACCGCGCCGACGGCCGCTGGCGCGTGTACGCGTTCGCCGACCGGGACGCGTCCGCGCTGACGGCGTGGGCCGACTGGATGGCCGGCTCGCCCGACTCGCCGGTGCGCGCCCACACGGCGGAGGGGGACCCGCTCGACAGCGTGCTCGACCTCAAGGTCGTCTACCAGCAGCGGCACGTCGACGTGGACGACTCGGCCGTGCCGGACCTCTTCCGGCCGCGCACCGGTCCGTTCCAGCTCGTCGACTACGAGAAGGCGTTCGCCACGCACCCGGACGCCGACATCTTCGAGCTGCGCGGCGTGGACCGGGCCGGGTGCGTCGTGGTGGTCCGGCCCGACCAGTACGTCGCCGCCGTCCTGCCCCTCGACGCCACGGACGAGCTCGCCGCGTTCTTCCGCCAGCACCTGCTGGTCCGGGCACGTCAGCCGGTCTGACGCAGGGCTTCGTCAGGCCCGTGCCTGCACGAGCCAGACGCTGGCGTCGAGCCGGACCCCGTCGGCCTGCGTGTACGGGCCCAGCGCGGCGCGGGCCTCGGCCAGTGCGCGGGCCTCGGTGTCCTCGTCGGCGCCGTCCAGGGCGCGGCGACCGAGGGATCCGCTCCTGAGGAACGAGACGGCGTCCTCCGGGGAGCGGCCGAGCGGCAGCGGCGTGGTCACGTGCGCGAGCTCGACCGCCGTCCACCCGGCCGCCCGCAGCACGGTCCGCACCCGGTCGGCGTCGGCCAGTCCGAACATGCCCGGCCCGCCGCCGTTGGTCAGATCGGGGAGCTCGACGTAGTGGGCGACGGCCGCGCCCGGCACGCACAGCCAGGGTTGGTGCTCCTGCGACCGCCAGGAGACGAAGACGAGGCGACCGCCCGGTCGGGTGGCGCGCCGCAGGGTCGCGAACGCCGCGACCGGGTCGGCGAAGAACATCACGCCGAACCGCGAGACCACCACGTCGAACGACGCCGGCGGGAAGGCGTGGGTCTGGGCGTCGTCCTCGACGAACGCGACGGTGCTGATCCCCGCTGCGGTCGTCCGGGCGAGGGCGAGCATCGTGGGCGAGACGTCGATGCCGGTGACCGTGCCGGGCCGGGCGAGCGCGGCGGCGGCCAAGGTCGTCGTGCCGTACCCGCAGCCCACGTCGAGCACGGTCTCGCCGCTGCGGATCCCGGCGGCGGACAGCAGGGCGGCCTGGAACGGCTCGTACATGTGGTCGTACCGGTCGCGGTGGACCACCCAGTGGTCGGCGCCGCGCTGGTCCATGCGGGGGCGCGTCAGCGGGTCAGCGCGGCGTCGCGGGCGAGCCGGGCGGGCGTCTCGTCGTCGAACTCCGCGAAGAAGCCGCCCACCCGGTCGGTGAGCTCGCCCATGCCGTCGCAGGCGAACAGGATCGGCTGGTAGTGGGAGATGTCGTACTCGAGCGTGGCCATCGCGTGGAAGTCGACGGGTCGCACGTCGGCGCCGCGGAACTCCTCGATCTCGCCGTAGGAGGACAGCAGGCCGGCGCCGTAGGCGCGCAGCTCGCCGTGCTCGTACATGACGCCGAACTCGATGGTGAACCAGAAGACGTCGGCCACGTACTGCAGGCCCTCGGGCGTCTCACACCGTCGTGCGGCCTCCCCGGCACGGCGCTTGACCTCGGCGATCGCGGGGTTCGCGAGCAGATTGCAGTGCCCGACGACCTCGTGGATGATGTCCGGCTCCGGCGTGTAGAGCGGCTGCGACGGGTGCCGCAGGTACTGCGTGGAGTGGAAGACCCCGTCGGCCAGCGACCCGTAGAACACGTCGAGGGGCACCAGCCCGGCGGCGGGGTGGAGCCGGAAGTCGCTGAGCGGACCGAGCCCGGCGCTGACCTCGTCCAGCTGCGGCACGTGGTCGGTCGGGAGCGCGAGCGCCTCCTTGCCCTCGAGGAACCCCCGGATCGCGAGCCGCTCGTGCTTGGGCGCCAGCTCCCGGCACACGGTCCGCCAGATCTCGTTCTCCGAGTCGGTGTACTCCACGCGCGGCACGGGGTCGCCGGGCCGCCACGCGAGCGCAGGGGCGGCGATCTCGTTCCGACGGCGCCGGTACTCCGGATCGTTCGCGCCGGGGTGGTCGTCCGCGAGGTGCACGGTGGCCTTGCCGTCCTCGTCCGCGGTGACGGGGGCGTACAGCTGACCCTCTTCAAACATGCGTCCCGTTGTACGCCACAAGCGCGGGCGACGCATCCCCCAACGGGGTGTCAGCCTGCCGACGCGTTCGTCCTCGGGAGGAGCACGCGCACACCGGGCAGGTGGACGACCTCGTTCTGCGTCCGTAGCGCGTGGAGCGTCGCGGCGTCGAAGCCGTCCCCGACCCCTCGCACCATGATCGCGGCGGACCCGGAGCTGAGGTAGGCCGTGGCGTCGGCCTGCCAGTGACCGTTGCGGATCCGTGGCACGGGCCGGCCGAGCGAGTCACGGCTGCCGACGTCGTAGGTCTCCCCGGAGACGTCGACCGGCACGTCGCACCGGAGGGCCACGTCGCGGGTGAGCACGTCGAGCAGTGCCAGAGCGCCCGGCGAGTCCGACTGGATGCACCCGGCGGCGGGCAGGAGACGACGCACCGCGGCGGCCGGGAACGCGGGGACGGGCTGGACCGGGACCGCGGCGGCCGTGAGGGCGAACAGGGTGCCGGTGGCGACCGCGACGGCCGCGCGACGCCGCGCAGGGACGAGGGAGACCGCAGCCGCCGTCACCAGGCAGAGCGCCGCAGCGGCGTACGCCGAGTACTGGGCGTAGAAGGACGGCGAAGCGAGGATGACCACGACCTGGGTCGCGAGCAGGACGACCCACAGCCGCGCGCGTCGGTGCACCCACGTGACGATCGCCGCGGCCGTCACGGCGGCACAGAGGAGCGCCGCCAGGGCCGCCTGCGCCGCCACCGGGGCGGCCGCGGTGACGTCGACTCCGGTGACTCCCTCGAGCCGGAGCGCGACCGAACCCGGAGCTCGCGGGCGTCCGAGCTGGTCGAGCACGACCAGCCGGAGCATCCTCGCGGGGGCCGCGACCGCGAACGGGACCAGGACCGCGGCGGCGGACGCGGTCGCCGCACCGACGACGACCGCCGCGGGCCTCCACCCGCGGGTCCAGGCCACCCAGCCGACGACGACCACCACCGGCACGACGTTCCAGATCTTGACGACCGGGCCCAGGCCGAGCACCGCGCCGCCCGCGCACAGCCACCACCACGACGCCCTGGCGACCCGCGCCCTGAGCAGCAGGAGCACCGACGCCAGCAGGGTGAGAGTGCCGAGCGGCTCGAGGAGCGTCAGCCGCTCGGCGTAGGCGGCCGCCGAGGAGACCGCGTACAGCAGGCCGGCGACGACCATGGCCGCGGTGCCCCAGCGCCGCGCGACCCGGGTGACCAGGACGGTGTTGACCGCCCCGAGACAGAGGAAGCCGAGCCGGGCCGCTGCGAGGGCGTCCGAGTCGCTCAGCCACCGCGTCAGGAGCGCGAAGGGCGTCAGCGCCAGCATGATCCCGGGCGGGTGCAGGAGGAGGAAGTCCCGGTACGGGAGGCGGTCGTGGACGAACGAGACCGCCGACGCGAAGTACACCCCGTCGTCGTACCCGTGGTAGCCGAACAGCCCGCGCGCGCCGCCCAGCGCGGTCCACCGGACCAGGAGCGCGAGGATGCCGGCACCCCCGGCGACGGCCCACGCGGCCGCGCGGCCGGGCGGGGCTGTCGTCCGAGCGGACGTGTCCATCCGCTGATGATGACCACCCGACGCTGAAGATCACCTGAGTGCGCGGACTGCTCAGCCGTCCGTGGCCGGGCGGCCTCGCAGGCGCAGGCGGGAGACGACGAACCACAGGACGAGCCCCGCGATCGCGGCGATGACGAGCCACTGGAAGATCCCGGCATACTGGTCGACCAGGTCCCAGTTCTCCCCGAGCAGGTAGCCGGCGCAGACGAAGATCGAGTTCCAGATCGCGCTGCCCGCCGCCGAGAGGAGCAGGAAGGTCCCGACGGGCATCCGCTCGACGCCCGCGGGGATGGAGATCAGACTGCGGAACACGGGCACCATGCGGCCGACGAACACCGCGGTGCGCCCGTGCCGGTTGAAGAAGGCCTCGGAACGGTCGACGTCCGCCAGGCTGACCAGGGGGATGCGGCCGACCAGGGCGCGGGTGCGCTCGCGCCCGATGAGGGCGCCGGCGAGGTAGAGCACGGCCGCGCCCACGACCGACCCGACCGTCGTCCAGACGATGGCCTCGATCAGGCCGAACGAGCCCTGGCTCGCGGTGAAGCCGGCCAGCGGCAGGATGATCTCGCTGGGCAGGGGCGGGAACACGTTCTCGAGCGCGATCGCGATGGCCGCCCCGACCACGCCGAGCGTCTCCATCAGGTGGACGGCCCAGCCGGCGACTCCGGTCAGGGCACTCGGGTCGGACGCGGCGACGAGCAACGTCATCGTGCGGGCTCCCCGGCGAGCTCGTCGAGCTCGTCGAGGTCGTCTGCCTGCACGGTCTCGACGTCGCGCTGCGTCACGGTGAGGAAGGCGACGGTGATGGCGATCGCGGCCAGGAAGATGACGCTCGTGGTCGTCGTGCCGAGCCCGAGACCGCCGTCGGCCTTGCTCTGCGAGAGGAGGTCACCGATCGACGCGCCGAGCGGGCGCGTGAGGATGTACGCGATCCAGAACGAGAGCACGGCGCCCAGCCGGAACCAGCGGTGAGCGGCGGCGACGACGGCGATGGCGCCGGCGAACAGCAGCGCCGAGGCGAGGTAGCCGAGGGCGAGGCCCTCCGCGAGCAGGTCGCCGGCGGCGGTGCCGAGGGCGAAGGTGAACAGGATCGCCAGCCAGTAGAAGGCCTCGCGGCGGGTGCTCGTGATGGAGTGGATCGACAGGGTGCGCTCGACCCTGTACCAGACCGCGAACGTGATGCCGAGGGCGATGGCGAACACGATCGTGGTCACCCACAGCGGAACACCCACCTCGTCCACGAGATAGTCGGTGATGAGGGTGCCCACCACGCTGATGAGCACGACCGCCAGCCAGTAGACCGGTGCGACGTACCGGGTGGCGCGGAACTGGGCCACGAGCGTGGCGACGAGGATCGCGCCGACGACGAGGGTCGCGGCCGGCAGGGTCATGCCCAGGGTCGCCGTCAGCCAGTCGGCGAACGTCTCGCCCACCGTGGTGGCGAGGACCTTGATCACCCAGAAGTAGATCGTGATCTCGGGGACCTTGTTCAGCACCCGGCGGGCGGTGCTGGTGGTCTTCAGCTGGTTGCTCGTCATGCCCCGTAGCCTCCGGGGCGGACCCTGAAGAACCCCTGAGGACGGCGCGCCGGGGTCCTCGGGGCCGTACGGTTCAGCGATGCACGCCGCACCGCACGGGAGCCGCCGTTGAGCGCGCAGTCCCTCGTGCCCGTCGCCGTCGCGGTGGCTGCACTCGTCGCGATCACCCTGGTCGCGCTCTCGATCGCCCGCGTCCACGTCCGCAGGGACACCGTGGTGGCCGTCGCGCGCGCCGCCGGGCAGCTCACCGTCGTCGCGCTGCTGATCGCCTGGGTGTTCGCGCATCCCGGCGCGGTCCTGCTCTACCTGGCGGTGATGCTCGTGGCGGCGACCTGGACGTCGACGGTGCGCGTCGGGCTGGGCCGCGCGACGGCGCCTGCCCTCGGCCTTGCCATCGCCTCCGGTGCCCTCGCGGCGACGATCCCCGTGCTGCTCAGCGGCGCCCTGCCCCTGCGTGCCCAGACCGTGCTCCCGTTCGTCGCGCAGATCATCGGCGGCTCCATGACGGCGGTCTCACTGACGGGTGGGCGGCTGCGCGACGACGTCGCGACGGAGTGGGAGGCCGTCGAGGCGTGGCTGTCGCTGGGGGCGCTGCCGCGCGCTGCCGTGGCGCCGCAGGTCCGGCGTGCGGTGGCGCGGTCGCTGGTGCCGGCGATCGACCAGACGCGGAACGCGGGCCTCGTGGTCCTGCCGGGTGCCTTCGTCGGGCTCCTCCTGGGCGGCGCGTCGCCCTATGAGGCGGCGCAGGTGCAGCTGCTCGTCCTGGTCGGTCTGCTCGCTGCGGAGTCGGTCGCGTCCGTGCTCAGCGCGCACCTGCTGGCCGGTCGGGTCGGGGCGGTGCGGCCGGGCGTTCGTCCCCACTGACGATCCAGTGTTCGATAGGGGTCGACCGCTGGGAGGGTAGGCGCGTGAAGGTGCTCGTGGTCGAGGACGAACCGCCGCTGGCCGACGTCGTGCGGCGCGGGCTCGAGGCCGAGGGGATCGCCGTCGACGTCATGGGCGACGGCGTCGACGGGTTGTGGGCCGCGACCGAGGGGACCTACGACGCGATCGTGCTGGACCTGATGCTGCCCGGGCTGAGCGGTCGGGACGTGCTGGTCAGCCTGCGCGAACGCGGCATCTGGACGCCCGTGCTCGTGCTGACCGCGCGGGACGGTGACGACGTGCAGGTCAGCCTCTTCGACCGTGGGGCGGACGACTTCCTGCCCAAGCCGTTCTCGTTCGACGTCCTCCTGGCGCGGCTGCGGGCGTTGGTGCGGCGCGGTGCGCCGGAGCGCCCTGTGGTGCTGGTGTCGGGGGACCTGAGCCTGGAGCCGGCCCGGCGGCGGGTGACCCGCGGGGGAGTCGAGATCGCACTGACCCCGCGCGAGTACGGCGTGCTCGAGCTGCTCCTGCGCCGGGGCGGGGACGTGGTCACCAAGCGCGAGATCCTCGACAACGTCTGGGACTCGGCGTTCGACGGCGACCCCAACGTCGTCGAGGTCTACATCAGCTATCTGCGGCGCAAGGTCGACGCCCCGTTCGGCCGGTCGTCGATCGTCACGGTGCGCGGCATGGGCTACCGGGTCGGCGCCGAGGACTGAACCCGCGAGACGGGTAGCCGCACCAGGAACCGGGCGCCGCCGAGGTCCGACGTGGTCGCGACGACGGTGCCGCCGTGCGACGCCACGATGCCGCGCACGATCGCGAGTCCGAGGCCGCTGCCGCCCTCGGCGCGTGCGCGCCCCTCGTCGAGCCGCACGAAGCGGTCGAACACGATCTCCCGGGCTGCCATGGGGATCCCGGTGCCGTCGTCGTCGACGCTGATCTCGGCCGTGTCGTCGCTGAGGCTCACCGAGAGAGCCACCTGGCCGGCCGCGTGCCGCACCGCGTTGTCCGCGAGGTTCTGCACGACCCGTTCCAGCTCGTGCAGCGCCCCGCGCACCCGGGCCGGTGTCGTGCTCACCCGGACCGTGACCCCCGGCGGCGGGCGCAGCCGGAAGCCGACCCGCTCGACGACGTCGTCCAGGTCGACCTCGGCGTCGCGTCGTTCCGCGGACGGTTCCGAGGTCCGCGTGAGCACCAGCAGGTCGTCGACCAGCTGCTGCATCCGGTCGTTCGACGCGCCGATGAAGCCGGCGGCGCGCGGCCAGTCGGCGGCGGCGCCCTGACGGGTCGTGATGTCGAGCTCCGCGCGCACGGCGGCGAGCGGGGTCCGCAGCTCGTGGCTCGCGTCGGCGACGAACCGGGCCTGCGCCTGGGAGGCCGCGTGCAACCGGTCCAGCATGCCGTTGAGCGTGCGGGCCAGCTCGGCCACCTCGTCACCGGTCGGTGGCACGTCGATCCGCGTCTCCAGGTCCGCGTCGCTGATCTGGGACGTCCGGCGCCTGATCTGCTCCACAGGGCGCAGCGCCCGACCCGTGAGCACGTAGGTCATCGCGCCGACGACGAGGACGAGCGCCGGGACTGCGAACAGGAGCGCCTCGGCGGCGTCGGTCACGGTGTCGTAGCCCTCGGCGTACAACTGCTGGACGAGGACCGCGTCGGCACCGTCGACGCCGCTGACCCCGAGGACGACGGTCACGAACGGGCCTTCACCGGGACCGACGGCGTCGGGCGGCACGACCTCCGCAGTGCCGGGCGCTGCGGGCGCGCTCGCCAGCGCAGGCTGCCCCGCCACCGCCGGGCTCGAGGCGACCACGGCGCCGGCGTCGAGGATCTGGATGTAGGCGTCCTCGCCAGGCCCTGGAGCGAGGTTGATGCCGGTGGTGACCTGGCCGTCGGTGGTCAGCTCGGCGGCGACGTCGTGGGCGCGGGTGGTCGCGGTCGCGGCCGCGTTGCGCTCGACGGAGTCGTGCAGGACGACGAGCAGCGCCAGCGAGGCCAGGACCAGCGCGATCGTGACGGCGCCCATGGCCGCGAGCGCCGAGCGGGCGCGGACCGAGAGCTGCCGGTGCCCTGTCATGTCGGTCACCGTAGCCGTCAGCGAGCGAGCTCCCCGGCGGCGCGGTCGGTGACCGACATCCGGACGACGAGCGCCACGATCCCTGCGGTCAGGACGAGGGCGACCGGCCCGGAGCCCAGGCCCAGCCCGCCGCGCGCGGGGGAGACACCGAGCCAGTCGGCGAAGGACGCGCCGACCGGCCGCGTGAGGATGTAGGCGACCCAGAACGCGGCGACCGCGTTCATCCCGAACCACCGGTAGCCGATCGCCGGGACCAGCAGCAGCGCAGTGAAGAGGAGGCCGGCAGCCAGGTACCCGAGGTGCAGCCGCACGGCGACCAGGTCGCCGGCGGCCGTGCCCAGGGCGAACGTCGCCATGACGGTCGCCCAGTAGAACCACTCGCGCCGCAGGGTCCGGATGCTGTGGATCGACAACGTCCCCTCGGTGCGGTGCCAGAGCCACAGCGTCGCGCCGAGAACGGCCGCGAACGCGGCCGTGGAGACGGTGTACGGGATGCCGAGCCCGACGTGGACCACGTCGGCGGCCATGGTGCCGAACACGCCCACCATCGCCACGGCGAGCCAGTACCGCCACGGCACGTACCGCGGAGCCCGCAGCTGGACGATCAGCGCGACGCTCAGACCTGCGGCCCCCAGCAGGACGGCGAGCTCGGGCGGCATGGCGCGGACGAGGAAGTCGGAGCTCGACTCACCCATGGCGGTCGTCAGCGCCTTCGTCACCCAGAAGATCGCCGCGACCTCTGGGACCTTGCTGGCTGCCCCGACGAACCCGTCAGTCGCAGGGGTGGCGGTGGGCTCACGGGTCGTCACGGTCCACATGGTCGCGGCCCGAACCTTGCGATCACCTGAGAGCCGGACTCAGACGATTCTCAGTCGCCGTCGCGCACGGTGGGCTCCCGTACCCCGTCCATCAACCGCACCGGAGCCCCGCATGCCCTACGTCCGTCGCTGGCCCGCCGCCGCTGCCGCGCTGGCGGTGCTGGCGCTCGTCCTCGGCTTCGTCGCCACCGACACGGCCTTACTCCAGCCCTACGGGCTGGCGATCGACGTGGCGATCGCCGACGAGCTCCGGTCCTCGGTGCTGACGCCGGTCATGCTCGGCATCAGCTTCCTGGCGTCCCCGCCCGTGGCGGTCGTCACGGTGCTGGCGTGCACAGGACTCCTGGTGGCCGGGTGCCGCCGGCCCGTCGCCGCCGTGGAGACCGCGCTGGTCGTGGCCGCCGGGTGGGGTGCCGCCCTCGTCGTGAAGGTCCTCGTCGGGCGGCCGCGGCCCCCGCTCGACCTCGTCCACTCGCTCGCACCGGAGACCGGGATGACCAGCTACCCCAGCGGTCACGTGGCCTACGCGGTGTCGGCCGCGATCGCCGCGTGGTTCCTGGTCCGCGGTACGCAGCGCGCGCGGCCCGTCGCGGCGGCCGGCGCGATCGCCGTGGTGCTCGTCGCCGCGTCGCGCCTGTATCTCGGGGTCCACTACCTCGGCGACGTCATCGGCTCCGTCCTGGTCGCCGGCGCCGCGATCGTGCTGCTGACCGGGCTCTGGCACGGCTACCTCCGCAACGCCCTGCTGTCGGCGACGGCGCTCGCGCCACTGCTCGCCAGGTTCTCCACGTCCGACGCCGGCCGTGCCGACCTCGCCGGGCGGGCCCGCTGGTGACGGGGTCCGGGCGGTCAGCGGCTCGGGTCGAAGAACGCGACGACCCGGGCGACGTCCGCCCGCGCCTGCGGGGCTGACTCCGCCGTCGCCACGACGCCGAAGACCATCCGCCACGCGAGCAGGACGTCGTCGATCCCCACGCCGGCCGGGACCCGCCCGGCTGCCCGAGCCTCGGGCAGAGTCCGCTCGATGAGCGCGCGCAGGCGCTCGTCGCCGTCATAGGCAGGCTGGGCCCGGCGGGCCTCGACGACCATCTCGACGAACGCCGCCTCGCGCACGGTCTGCTCGAGCAGCGTCGCCCACAGCGCCCCGAACGCGTCGGGACCGCCGGTGGAGGCGGCGCTCTCGAGCTCGACGAAGTTGTCCTCGAACACGGCGAACGCCAGGTCGAACCGCGTCGGGAAGTGCCGGTACAGGACGCCCTGGCCGACGCCGGCCTCCTTCGCGATCGTGCTGAGCGGCACGAGGAAACCGCGCTCGGCGAAGAGTCGGCGCGCCGCCTCGAGGATCGCGGTGCGGTTCTCGGGGGCTGCGGCGGGGCCGCGGTTGACTGCGCGTCGGGCGGGAGGCATGCTGCATCCTAGATCCGGACAACGTTGTCCGGTTTGCCGAGTCAGGAGCACGAGATGGCATCGAAGAGCCCGTTGGAGCACGTCTACGACGTCGTCGTGGTCGGCACGGGAGCGGCCGGCTTTGCCACAGCGATGGGCGCGGTCGACGAGGGACTCTCGGTGCTCATGGTCGAGTCGACCGACAAGTGGGGCGGCTCGACCGCGATGTCCGGGGGCGGCATGTGGATGCCCGACAACCCGCTCATGCACCGCGCGGGGGTCGGCGACTCCCGCCAGGAGGCGCTGACCTACCTGGAGGCGTGCGTCGGCGAGGTCGGGCTGGCCTCGACGCGTGCGCGGAAGGAAGCGTTCGTCGACGGCGTCGGCGACTTCGTGACCACCGCCGAGAAGTTCGGGGTGACCTTCGCCCGCGCCACCGACTACCCCGACTACTACCCCGAGCTGCCCGGCGGCAAGATCGGGCGCTCGATCGAGGTCGAGCCGCTCGACTCGAAAATCCTCGGACCCTGGTGGCAGACCCTGCGCGGCGCGGTCCCGCTGCCCGCCAAGACCGACGACGTCTGGCTGCTGAGCCGCTCCTGGTCCACTCCGTCGGGCATGGTCCGGGGCGTGAAGGTGGTCTCCCGCATCCTCGGCGGCGTCGTCACCGGCAAGCGCCTCGTCGGCATCGGCAACGCCTGGGCGACCGCGTTCTGCCACGCGGTCGTCGTCCAGCGCCGGGTGCCGCTCTGGTTGAGCTCGCCCCTCGAGGAGCTGGTGGTCGAGGACGGCCGCGTGGTCGGCATCCGCGTCCTGCGCGACGGCGCGCCCGTGACCATCCGGGCGAACCTCGGCGTGATGCTCGCGGGCGGCGGGTTCGAGGGCAACAAGGACTGGCGCCAGAAGTACCACGGCATCGACGGTGCCCCGTCGGGCAACCTCGCCAACGTCGGGGTCCCCATCGCCGCCGCGCAGGAGATCGGCGTGGCCGTCGAGCTCATGGACGAGGCGTGGTGGGGCGCCTCGCTGGCCGCGCCGCCCGAGGGCCGGCCGTCGTTCATCGTCGGCGAGCGCTCGATGCCGTACTCGATCATGGTCGACTCCCGCGGTGACCGGTTCGCCAACGAGTCCGAGTCCTACGTCGACCTGGGCCACGACATGCTCGCCCGCGACGGGGGAGCGGGTCCGTACTGGCTGATCCTCGAGGCGCGCAACGTCCGGCGGTACTTCCGGACGTTCGCGATGGACCCGCGCGCGGTCAAGGCGATGCGCGCGGCCCGGATCGAGGTCAAGGCCGACACCCTCACCGCCCTCGCCCGCGCGATCGACGTCGACCCCGAACGTCTGACGGCGACGGCCCACCGGTTCAACGGCTTCGCCCGGTCGGGGGTCGACGGCGACTTCGGCCGCGGCAACTCGGCCTATGACCGTTACTACGGCGACCCGACCGTCCACCCCAACGCCAACCTCGGCCCGATCGAGAAGGGTCCGTTCCTCGCCTACAAGGTGGTGCTCGGCGACCTCGGCACCAAGGGCGGCGTCGTCACCGACCCCGACGGGCGGGCGCTGCGCGAGGACGGCACCGTTGTCCCCGGCCTGTACGCCGCGGGCAACAACTCCGCGTCCGTGATGGGACGGACCTACCCGGGCCCGGGCTCGACCATCGGACCGGCGGCAGTCTTCGGGCTGCGCGCCGCGCGGCACATGGCAAAGGGCTGAGCGGCCGTGGAGATCCAGGGACACGTCTTCGTCGTCACCGGCGGCGGCAACGGCATCGGCAGGGAGGTCGTCCTCGCCCTGCTGCGGCAGGGCGGCCGCGTCGCCGCCGTCGACCTGCGTCAGGAGGCGCTGGCGGAGACCGCCCGCCTGGCCGTCGCCGCCGACAGGTTGTCGCTGCACACGGTCGACGTCAGCGACGAGGCCGCGGTGACGGCGCTGGTCGGTGACGTCGTGGCCGTGCACGGACACGTCGACGGGCTGATCAACGTCGCCGGCATCATCCAGAAGTTCGTCAAGGTCGCCGACCTGACGCACGCCGAGATCGAGCGGGTCATGGCGGTCAACTTCTGGGGCGTCGTCAACACCACGACCGCGTTCCTGCCGCAGCTGCGTGCCCGGCCGGCGGCGTCGCTCGTGAACGTCTCGAGCATGGGTGCGCTCGCGCCCGTGCCCGGTCAGGCCGCGTACGGGGCGTCGAAGGCCGCTGTGAAGCTGTTCACCGAGGGGCTGTACGCCGAGCTCCGCGGCACCCCGGTCGCGGTGACCGTCGTGTTCCCCGGCGGTGTGGCGACGGGGATCGCGGCGAACTCCGGCTCGGCCATCCCCGGGGCGGGCGGCGACACGTCGGCGATGGAGTCGAAGCTCACGAAGCCCGCCGACGCCGCCGCAACGATCGTGGACGCGGTTCGCACCGGCCCCTACCGGGTCTGCATCGGCAACGACGCCCGCATGCTCGACCGGCTGTCGCGGCTCGCCCCGCGTCGGGCCACCGAGATGATCGCGGACCGGATGGCCCAGCTGCTGTCGTGACGCGCGGGGGTCACGGGGGCGACGGGAACGGCGTGATCCCTGCAGCCACGGCGACCTCGCGGTAGGCGTCGGCGAGGTCCGAGAGCGTGGCGTTCCGGTTCAGGCCGCTCGGGTTGGGCACGACCCATACGGCGACGCCGGTGCCCAGGTGCTCGCGTTGCCGGCCGACGGTCGCCGACGGCATCGCGAACGCCGTCCGGTAGGCCGTGATCCCCAGCATCGCGACCGCCGCGGGCGCGATGCGTCGCACCCGGTCGGGCAGGGCGACGGCGCCGGCGACCAGCTGCGCCGCCGTGAGCTCGTCCGCGCGCGCCGAGGCGCCCGGCACCAGCGACGTGATGCCGACCCCACGCTCCTGCAGGTGCGCGAGGTCGTCCGGCCGGAGGCCCTCGGAGGCGTCGATGCGCCGGTCGACGATGCCCGCCCGGTAGAGCGCGGGGTAGAACCGGTTGCTCCCGCCGCCGCCGAAGTGCGCCTGGACCGCGACGGCACGCAGCCCGGGGTTGATGCCGACGAACAGCAGCCGCGTGGGGTTCCCGAGGAGGTCGGGAAGGCTCTGACCACGGAACGAGTCCAGGTCAGATCGGCTGAGCCGCACGCGCCAGCCGCTCGACGGGGGGCTCGACGTCGTCGTAGATGCGGACGGCCGTCAGCCGGTCGTCCGCTCCCCGCTCGTAGACGGCGACGCCGGCCTGCGGCGGGAGGTCCCGGTCGCCCCAGCGGACGCAGTTGTACTCGACCGCCGACCGAGCGCCGTCGTCGGTCACGGTGCAGGGCTGCAGCTCGATGCCCCCGCCGGCGCTGAAGCTCGTCGTGAAGTACGCGCGCAGCTCGTCGCTCCCGCGGTGGGCGGCGTGCGGGCCGAACGACTCCCGCAGGTAGGCGTCGTCGGCGAACGCACCCATGACGGCGTCGACGTCGGCGCCCGCCAACGCCGACTGGAAGCGTCCGACGACGCCGTCCAGGGCGTCGCCGCTCGCCTGCAGCACGGGCGGCCGGACGTGCCGCCTGCCGTCGACGGGCCACTGGCTGCAGTACGTGCGGAAGACGACCGACCGGTCGTCCGGGGACTCCGCGACGACGGCGACGGGCCAGTCGGTCGCACGTCCCTCGTCGTCCTCGAGGCGCGCCAGCAGCTCCACCACGGCTCGACGCCCGTCGGTCGTCGAGGCCACCGTCTCGACCCGGGCACGGTGGCTCGCCAGCCAGGACGTGTTGCGCCGGACGAACTTCCGGAGCTGCGCGTGTCCGTGCACCGTGCCGACGCGCGGGTCGAGGACCTGCACGTCGCCCGGCCACACGTACTCCAGGTCGCGCGAGTCGCCCGTGTCCAGGGCCCTCAGGTACTGCGCGACCGGGTCGGCATGCCCTTCCTCGCGCGCCTGCCTGCGGGCAAGCTCGGCGGCGGAGACGAACTCCGGGAACCACGGCATCCCGTCACAATGCACCTTCGCCGACGCCGGCAACAGGTGTGGCGGAGAACTCTTGACGACGCCGGTTGCCGAGAGCATGTTGTGACACGAGCACCGGACCACGTCGCCGCGGGGGTCCTCTCGCGGAGACAGCGACGCGAAGGAGCAGGGGATGACCAGCACCGACACGAACAGTGCGAGCGCGGCCGCGAGCCCGCCGGTGGAGCCGGGGCAGGTGAGGCTCGAGGTCGTGGTCATCCCGGTCTCCGACGTCGACCGCGCCAAGGGCTTCTACGAGTCGCTCGGCTGGCGCCTCGACGCCGACCTCGCGGTCGACGAGGGCTACCGGGTGGTGCAGCTGACGCCACCGGGGTCGGCGTGCTCGATCATCTTCGGCACGGGCCTGACCTCGGCCGCGCCCGGCTCGTTCGAGGGGCTGCAGCTGTCCGTCTACGACATCGACGCCGCGCGCGCCGACCTGGTCCAGCGGGGCGTCGAGGTCAGTGAGCCGTTCCACGACGAGACCGGCATCTTCCACCATGCGGGCACCGCGGGCCGGGTCAACGGCGCCGCACCCGGCCACGCCGACTACGGCTCGTTCGTCGCGTTCAGCGACCCGGACGGCAACGGCTGGCTGCTCCAGGAGATCAAGACGCGCCTGCCCGGTCGATGAGGGGAGTGACCCGATGGACACGCGCTACGAGTCTGTGAGCGATCTCGCCGACGCCCTGCGCCGCGCGGCAGCGGCACATGGTGAGCATGAGGCGCGGACGGGCGAGGCGGATCCGGACTGGCCGGACTGGTACGCGCTCTACATGGTCCGCGAGCGCGCCGGTGAGGAGCTGCCGACGTGACCGCCGAGTACGACGTGATCGTGCTCGGCGGCGGTTCGCCCGGTGAGCACTGCGCCGGCGCCCTGGCCGAGGGCGGCCTGCGCGTCGCCGTCGTCGAGCGGGAGCTCGTCGGCGGCGAGTGCTCGTACTGGGCGTGCATCCCGTCGAAGACACTCTTGCGGCCGGGCGAGGCGGTCCACGCGGCACGCGAGGCCGCGGCGACTGCGGACATCGACCTCGAGGCCGTGTTCGCCTGGCGCAACTTCCAGGTCTCGGACTACTCCGACGCCGGTCAGGTCACGTGGCTCGCGGACAGCGGTATCGACCTGATCCGGGGCGACGGACGGCTGGCCGGACCTGGCGCCGTGGAGGTCGACGGCGTGCGGCACACGGCAGACCACGTCGTGCTCGCCAACGGCGCCTCGCCCATCGTGCCCCCGGTCCCGGGCCTTCGTGAGCTGGACGGCCTCTGGACCAGCCGCGAGGCCACCTCCATGACTGCCGTCCCGCGTCGCCTGCTCATCATGGGCGGCGGACCGGTCGGGGTGGAGATCGCGCAGGTGGTCCGCCGGCTCGGGGGCGAGGTGGTCCTGGTCGACCGGTCCGCGCACGTGCTCGGGCGGGAGCCTGCGCAGCTCGGCGAGGCGCTCGGCGACGTGCTGCGTGGCGAGGGCATCGAGCTCGTCCTGTCGGCCGGTGTGGCCCGGGCGCGGCGCGACGGGGACGACTACGTCCTCGAGCTCGACGACGGGCGCGAGCTGCGAGGCGACAAGCTGCTCGTCGCCACGGGACGGCGCCCGCGCGTGCACGACCTCGGCCTCGAGACCGTCGGCATCGAGCCGGACGACAAGGGCGTGCCCGTCGACGAGACCCTGCGCGTCGCCGACGGTCTGTGGGCGATCGGCGACGTGACCGGGCTCTGGCCGCTGACGCACGTCGGCAAGTACCAGGGCGACGTGGTCGCCGCGAACATCCTGGGGGAGCGACGGGCCGCCAACTACGAGGCCGTCCCGCGGGTGACGTACACCGACCCGCAGGCAGCGGCCGTGGGCGTGGCGGACGACCGCTTCCAGGCGACCGTCCCGGTGTCCGGGGTGGCGAAGACGTCGACCTACACGCGCGCCTACGCCGAGAGCAACGGGTTCCTCACGCTGGTCAGCGACGGCGAGCGCCTGACCGGGGCGTACGCGCTCGGGCCGGAGGCGGGGGAGTGGCTGCAGCAGGCCACGCTCGCGATCCGGGCCCATGTCCCGCTGACGGTGCTGGCCGACACCATCCAGCCGTTCCCGACCTTCTCGGAGATCTACGTCCCGGCGCTGAAGGCTCTGCTCGGCGAGATCGCCCGATGAGTCCGGCGACTCGCGAGCCCGCGCTGGCGGGGCAGACCGTCGTCGTGATCGGCGGGAGCGCGGGCATCGGGCTGTCGACAGCGCGGCTGGCGCACGCCGAGGGAGCCGACGTCGTCCTCGCGGCCCGCAACCCCGACCGGCTCCGCCGTGCGGCCGACGAGATCGGCGCGCGGAGCTCCGCCGCGTTCGACGCGAACGACCTCGCCGCCCTGGAGAGCTTCTTCGCCGGGCTCGACGGCCCGATCGACCACGTCATGGTCACCGCGGGTACGCCGTTCTACGCGCCGCTGCCCGACATGGACCTCGAGGACGCGCGCCGTGCCATCGCCGAGCACCCGATGGTCATGCTCGGCGTGGCCCGGTACACCGTCGGCAGGATCCGTCCGGGCGGGACGCTGCTGTTCATGGGTGGCACGGGTGCCCGCCAGCCGGCCGTGGGCCTCTCGATCACGGCGGCGCTGACCGCGGCCCTGCCCGTCCTGGCGGCCAACCTCGCCCTCGAGCTCGCCCCGGTGCGCGTGAACCTCATCGCCGCCGGGTTCGTCGACACGCCGCTGTCGGCGTCGTTGCTCGGCGACGGGCTCGACGCACGACGCGACCAGCTGCGCGCGACCCTGCCGATCGGGCGCGTCGTCGGGCCGGACGACGTCGCGGCGCTCGCGGTGCACGTCATGACCAACACCGCCCTGACCGGCGCGACGTTCGACGTGGACGGCGGCCAGCAGCTCCTCCGGGGATAGCCCTCAGAGGTCGAGCACGAGGTCCGTCGTCGGCCGCGCCGAGCAGATGAGCAGCTCGTCGTCGCCGGGCGGCTCGAGCGGGGGCGTCCCGTACGTCGCCGCACCGGACAGCACGGACGTCACGCACGTGTGGCAGACGCCGGTGCGGCACGACCACTGCGTGGGGACGTCGCACGCCTCGGCGAGCTCGAGCACCGAGTCGTAGCCGTCCGACCATCCGGCGGAGAGCCCGGAGCGGGCGAACGTCACGGCGGGCCCCGTCCCCGGCGGTCCGGGTGGCTGGTGCGGCGGCGGGACGTCTGCCGCGACCACGCCGGGGTTGATCGCGGCGCGGGAGCCGAAGCGTTCCGTGCGGACGCGCGCGGGGTCGAGACCGACGGCGGTGAGGGCGGCCACCATGTCGTCCATGAACGGCTCGGGGCCGCAGACGTAGGCGATCGCGTCGACGGGCATGCCCAGGCCGCCGACGACGTCCGCGGTGAGCCGCCCCGCCCGAGCCCCCGCGGGCAGCGGGCCGCTCGGCGTCGTGTAGAAGACGAGCGAGCGGGCTCGCGGGAGGCGTGCCACCAGGTCGGCGGCCTCGGAGGCGAGGACCTGGGTCTGCTCGTCGTGGGTCGTGTGGATCCACCACACCTCGCGCGTGCTGCGCGTGCTCGCGAGCCGGTGCAGCATCGCCAGCACGGGCGTCACCCCGATGCCGGCGGACACGAGCACGACCGGCGCGTCGCCGTCGTCGAGCACGAAGGCGCCGCGCGGAGCCGCGACCTCGACGTGGTCCCCGGGGTGCAGGAGCGCACGCAGGCGGGCGCTGATCCCGCCGTCCGGCTCGGCCTTCACGCTGATCCGGTACTCGCCGCCGACCGGGTCGCCGGAGAGCGAGTACGTCCGCACGGGCGCCGGGTCGCCGGCCTCGCGGACGCGCACGCTGAGGAACTGGCCGGCCTCGAACGCCGGCAGGGCCTCGTCGGCCGCCAGCCGGAACGACGTCACGGCGGCGGACTCGGCGACGACACCCGTGACCGTCAGCGTGCGGAAGCCCGACCACGAGGGCTCCGGCGCGACCGCGACGCCGGCGGGCTGGACACCGCCCGCGAGCATGCTCCGGAACGACTCGCGCCACCCGGGGCTCAGGGCCGGGATGTCGAGCGCGGTCTCGAGCCGGGCCGCGTCGTGCCCGGGCAGGTAGAGCAGGGCGTCGACGTCGGCCACGCTCAGCGCGTGCGGTCCTCGTCGGGTGCGCACGATCGGGTCGCCGGCGCGGACGTGTCCCTCGGCCAGGACACGCATGTAGAAGCCGGGGCGGTGGTGCGCGACGAGCAGCGACGGGAGCTGCGGCTGTCCCATGCGCATCCCCACCCGGAAGCACGTGACGCGGGGCTGCGTGACCTCGAGCTCGGCCTCGCCGATGCGGTAGCGGTCGCCGATGCAGACCTCGTCGTCGGTCAGCCCCTCGACGGTGAAGTTCTCGCCGAACGCTCCGGACTCGAGGTCGTCGCGCCCGAAGAACTCCTGCCAGTGGTGGTACGACTCGATCTGGTAGACGAGGACGGCGCGCTGCTCCCCGCCGTGCCCGGCCAGGTCCCCCTGCCCGTCCCCGTCGATGTTGAGGCGCCGGACCATCCGCGGCCCGGTCACCGGGCTCTTCCACACGCCCGTGTGCACGGTCCGGCCGCGCCACGGCACGTCCTTCGGCAGCCCGACGTTCACCGAGAGAAGCGTGGCCATCGCGTCACCCGGCCGGGTTCGGATCGCTCAGGCCGCGAGCCTGGCGGACCTGCTCGGGCGACCATCGCTCCCAGCCGTGGAACCTCGAGACGTCGCCCGCGTCCCACGCCTCGCGCAGTCCCGGCGTGCTCAGGTCCCAGTCCGGCCGGACCTCGCTGGTGGCGGCGCGCAGGTCGTGCCAGAGGTCGTCGACCGACGGGCGCCCCCAGAACCAGTAGCCGTTGTAGATGCTGTGGACCACGAGCCCCGGCTTGAGCACGAGCGTGTGGGGGATCATCGGGTCGTTCGCCGGGTCCGTGTACTCCTGGATGTCGAGATCCTGCTGCACGATCCGGCCCGGGTCGGAGAGGAACGGCCAGTGCGCGCCCACCGAGGCGCGGAACTCCTGGAGCGTGTGGCGCTCGTCCGTCGCGATCGTGGCGATGCGCGTGTACGCCACCCCGAGCTTCGGCTGCATCGCGGCGAGGTCGAGATGCTGCTGGTGCTCCTTCGGGCAGTAGTGGCCGCGGGCGAGCGTCAGGATCATCGGGTCGTCGCCCTGGATCTCGCTCAGCCTGCGGGCGGTGCCCGTGTGATCGGGGAGCTCGTAGTCGGGAAAGACGCCGCCGGGCACGATGTCGGACCGCATGAGTGCTCTTCTCGTCGCGCCGGAACTCCTGGGACAACGACCACATTGTTCCGCACCGCCCGCCCTCGTGGGTGAACCCACCGTCCCGCCGTCTCGTCCCACTCATGTCGGGCCCGTCCCGGGCTCGCGGAGGAAGGGTTGACGATGAAGACGATCCTGAGGCGGGTGGCAGTGGCTTCGGCCGTCGTGATGACCGTCGGGCTGGTCGGGGCTCCCGCGGCGTTCGCCAACGGCCAGCACGGCGGCGGCGGCGGGCGGACCATCCTGAGCGCGGAGGTGGCCGGCAGCCTGACCACCGATCCGGTGCTGTTCCAGACGGCGTCGCCCGGCGGCGCGGACTGGGTGATCGACGAGGGCGAGGTGCGCCTGCGCCACGACGGTCGGCTGGACGTGCGGGTCGAGGGCCTCGTGCTGACGTCGACGGGTGCCAACCCGGTGACACAGGTCGCGGCCAGCGTCGCGTGCAACGGGGCCGTCGTCGCGACGACGCCCGTCGTGCCGTTCTCGACCACGGGTGACGCGAGGATCCGCGCGACGGTCACCCTGCCCCAGCGGTGCATCGCACCGGTGGTGCTGCTCAGCCCCCGCGGCAACGCGGCGGTGTACATCGGCGTGACCGGCACCGAGGGCTGAGGCCGGTCCGGTCCGCGGCGGCCTCGGCGCCGTCCGCGGACCGGCCCGCCCCGTCCGCATGGTCCTGACGGAACGACGCCGATACAGTCGCAGACGGCCCCGTCAGGAGGATGCGATGGACTCGACGCGTGATCTCGACGGCTACCGGCCCGAGGCCGAGGACAACCTGCGCGAGTACATCGACCGCCTGGTGGCCGAGGGGTACAGCGTCGCCGGCGGCGAGGGCGCCGATCCGGTGCTCATCGACCCCGGCGGCAAGGCGGTCGAGACGTGGCGCGAGGACTACCCGTACGCCGAGCTGATGGATCGCGAGGAGTACGAGGAGGCCAAGTACCGCCTGCAGATCGAGCTGCTCAAGCTGCAGTACTGGGCGGAGGACACCGGCGAGCGGCACATCATCGTCTTCGAGGGCCGTGACGCGGCCGGCAAGGGCGGGACGATCAAGCGGTTCATCGAGCACCTGAACCCGCGCGCGGCCCGCGTCGTGGCGCTGAACAAGCCCACGACCACCGAGCAGGGCCAGTGGTACTTCCAGCGCTACGTCCAGCACTTCCCGACGGCCGGGGAGATCGTGCTGTTCGACCGGTCCTGGTACAACCGGGCGGGCGTCGAGCGCGTGATGGGCTTCTGCTCCGACGACGAGTACGCGGCCTTCATGCGCCAGGCCCCGGAGTTCGAGCGGTTGATCGCCGACGACGGCACGCACCTGACCAAGTTCTGGTTCTCCGTCACGCGCCGCGAGCAGCGCACCCGCTTCGCGATCCGACAGATCGACCCCGTTCGCCGGTGGAAGCTGTCGCCGATGGACCTCGAGTCGCTCGATCGCTGGGAGCAGTACTCGGCGGCCAAGGAGGCGATGTTCGCCGGCACGGACACCGACCCCTCGCCGTGGATCTCGATCCGCAGCAACGACAAGAAGCGCGCGCGGCTCAACGCGATGCGCTACTTCCTCAGCCAGTTCTCCTACGAGGGCAAGGACGAGGGCGTCATCGGCGAGGTCGACCCACTGATCGTCCAGCGGGGGAGCGAGACCGTCGGAGACTGACCGCCGCGGGCTACACCCGGTCGCCGGGCTCGTCGCGGTCGGTCCTCCTGTCCGCGTCGTCGACGAGCGCGTCGCCGACGAGCGGGATGCCGATGCCGATGCTGTCGTCCGGAAGGTTCTCGTCGCGCTGGTCGTCGTCGGACCGGAACGGGTCGTCGCGGCCGGCGACCGGGTCAGGGGTGGTCTGGCTCATCATGGGCTCCCACGGTCGTGCTGGGGGCCGCGACTCTGGAGCCCGGGCGGCGGTGGCCTGGGGCACATCGCGCCGTACGGTCGATCATGCGCCGGACGCGACCGCGGCGCGACTCGCGGAGCCTCCTGCGCGTGCCGCATCGGTCGCTGCGTCGCGGTTCGTCTCCGTCTCAGCCCAGGTAGCCCGGCAACCTGTCGCCGTCTGCCAGGCGGCTGACGGTGATGGGGCAGCTCGACGCGTGCGCGCGCACCTCCGCGGCTGTGGCGACCCTCCAAGGCTCGCTAGCGCCGGTCTGGCGGGTCGCGCGGCGGTGGTGAGTGACGTGTGCGCGCGAGATGCTGGACCACGCCAACTTCCGGAGGCATCCATGGCAGAGGTCCGTGAACTTCTCGACGCGAACCTGAATCGCGTCTTCAACAACCGGGACGCCGCCGCTCGTCGCCGGGCGATCCGCGAGACGTACACCGACGACGTGACGTTCAGCGAGCCCGAGGGAACCGTCACGGGGCACGATGCGCTCGACGAGCGTGCCGCGGCGCTCCTTGCGCGAACCCCGGAGACCTTCGAGTTCGCTGAGGACGGCCCCCGCTACATCGGTGGCAGGGGTGGCGCGCTCGCCTGGAAGTTTGGACCGCCCGAAGCGCCGGTTGCGCGTGGGGTCGACATCATCACGGTCCGCGACGGGCTGATCAGCGAGCTGCTGACGATGCTGACGAGCGACGACTGACGGCAGGGTGCCTGCGTCCTGCAACGGGACGCGTGATGGCACCAGTGGCTCAGGGCATCCCGATCGGCCATCGGGGAGCGGTGTCGAGTCGTTCCCGACCCGGGACGTCCAGCCGGTCGCGCCGCGCGGCTGCGATCTCTTGCTCGCGGGAGAGCCGCATCCGGGTTCGCAGGCGAGCGATGAGGCTCGCGCGCCCTGCCGGGCCGGGCTCGTCTTGGGCGTCCGGAGTCATGCTCATCTACGGATCGTAGCTTTCGCCGCCGGCGGGTCGACGGCGTTTGTGGCATCGGAAACGGTCACTCGAACGTGGTGTCAAGATGCGGGACCGCATTGTCGAAGTCACGGGATGGCCTTCGGTCCCACGCAGAACTACGACGACGCGAGTCTGGGGGTGTGGAAGGCGCGCCCGGTTCTTGCGGCCGCCGCTCGGACACTGATCGCCGTCGGCCCCGTAATCCTGGCGATCGGGCTGGGGCTCGCCGCTGTGCACTGGTTCCCGCCGCGCCGCCTGGGCATCCATCCCTGGCTCTGGCTGGTCGCAGAGGTTGCCTGTGCGACAGCGGTCCTGGTCCTTGCGACGCGTGCGGCGCGCCGGCTCATCCCGCTGACGACGTTGCTCCGGCTGACGATGTACTTTCCCGACCGCGCGCCCTCACGGCTCTCGATCGCCATGAGCCACTACTCGCCGAACGCCCTGCAGGCGGGGATGGTCGGCTCCGGGCACGAACGGCGGCTGCGACCCGAAGACGACCACGCCGCGCGCATCCTCGACCTCGTGGCGGCGATCAGCGACCACGACGAGCTCACGCGTGGTCACTCCGAGCGGGTCCAGGCCTACTCGGCTCTGATCGGACGAGAGCTCGGCCTCTCGGGGCAGGATGCCGCCAAGCTCAGCTGGGCCGCGCTCCTGCACGACATCGGCAAGCTGTACGTGCCCGCGGCCATCCTGAGCAAACCGGGGCAGCCGACGAGCAACGAGTGGACCATCCTGGCGGGCCACCCCAGTGCCGGGATGCAGGTCGCCGAGCCGCTTCGAGAGTGGCTTGGTCCGTGGCTGGATGCGATCGGCCAGCACCACGAACGCTGGGACGGCGCCGGGTATCCCCAGGGCCTGTCGGGCGTCGCGATCAGCGAGGCCGCGCGCATCGTCGCGGTGGCCGACGCGTACGACGCCATCACCTCGGCGCGCGCGTACAAGAAGGCGTTGCCCGCGTCGGCAGCTCGCGCAGAGCTGGCGCGATGCGCCGGCCAGCAGTTCGATCCGCGAGTCGTCCGGGCGTTCCTCGCCATCGGGCTGGGCGAGCTGCGCCGCGTCGCCGGACCGCTGAGCATCCTCTCCGCTCTGCCGGGTCTGCCGACGTTCACCACCGACCTGCCGTCCGTCGTGCAGAGGGTCACCACCGCGGGCGCACTCAAGAGCGCCGGGGCGATCGGGCTCGTGCTCTCGGTCTCGGCGGCTACCGCGGGTGCCGCCTTGCCCGGTGTCCCGGCCGCGCCCGAGCCGGACGCTGCCGTCCCCGGCGGATCGTCCGAGACGACGCCGCGTGTTCCCGGCGCCGACGAGAGCGCCGACGTCATCCCCACTCTCCCGCCAGCCACGACCGACCACGCGACGACCGTGCAGGGAACCCCGGCACCACCACCGCCCCCTGTTGCTTCGCCCGTGCCCGAGGCAGCGTCTACCCCGTCCCTCGCACCCGAAGTCGTACCGTCTGCCACGGCACCACCGCCCAGTCAGGACGACGACGATGCGGGCGAGGCCACGACGGGCGACGAGGACAACAGGGGCCACCAGGAGGACGAAGCCAAGGACGACAACAGCGGAAAGGGAAACAGCAAGGACGAGGAAGACAGCAAGGGGTAGATGCGGCACGGTCCGTGTGCGGTCAGGTCCTGCGCCCGCTGACCGCGCGAGCGCCCACGTGGTTCACGGGTGTCGCGACCGGTCTCGAGCGTGCCTCTCACCGCGGACGCTAGGGTCGGCCGATGGCCCTGATCCACCGTGCGACCATTCGTCCGACCAAGGCGGAGCTGCTCAACGACTGGGTTCCCGGCCAGCCGTGGGGGGACCGGGAGCTCGAGCTGGTTGGTGCGTACCGGTTCGACGATCCGGACGGTGAGGTCGGGATCGAGTCACACGTCCTGTCGAGTTCCGGCGGGGTCCTGCTCCATGTTCCGCTGACCTACCGCGGCGCCCCGCTGGACGGTGCGGACCACTTCCTGATCTGCACCATGGAGCACTCGGTGCTCGGGCAGCGCTGGGTCTACGACGCGACCGGGGACCCCGTCTACGCCGGCGTGCTCGCGTCCGTGCTGCTGGCGGGTGTCGACCAAGCCGACGAGGTCGTCGAAGGTGCTGCCGCCCCACGCGAACCGAGCATGCGCGTCAGCGTGAGCGGCTCGCGCTCGGGCGACGTCCCGACCATCGGCGACGTGCGCGTGTCCTCGGACCGCTCGACGACAGTCATGGACATGTCCGGAGCCCTGCGCATCGTCCTGTGCCGTCGGCTCGATCTGCAGTCGACTCCCACCGACGGCGAGGGCATCCTCACCGGCACGTGGTCGGGCCTCGGGTCCCCGGTCGTGCTCGCCTACGTCGCCTGAGGCGCTGTTCTCCCGGACAGCTGGTGCAGTGGGGCGAGGTGCCCACCGCCGTGAGGTCGCGGCGATGTCCGTCGGCTGGTGCTATCGGTAGCTGAGTTCGACGGACTCGAGGTCGATCGTGATGGGGGCGAACTCTTGGTTCGCGACGTTGTCGTCGCCGCGCAGGTGGACCAGCCGCTGCGTGTAGAAGAGGAAGCCGTCGAAGACCCGCGGCTTGTGGGTGTAGTGGGCGATGGGTGACCCGGTGACGTCCGGCTGGTAGTCCATGCGCCGCTGGTGGAAGTCCGCGTCGTAGTAGAAGACCTGGTCGACGTTGTGGTTGGGCAGGTTGCTCGGGAAGGTGACGGCCAGGCGGCGCCAGGTCTCCCCGTCCTCGTTCCACGGCTCGATCTCGTGGGCCTCGACACCCGGGTAGGTGAACAGGAACGGGGCGGTCAGGTAGTTCCACGTCGCGGCGCTGGTGAAGTAGGCGACCTGCAGGGCGTCCCACGGAGTGTCGTTCTCGTAGGCCGGGAAGCTCGGTCGGGGGTCGTCTCGGCCCTCGACCAGCTCGCCACTGGCGGTGCGGATCTCGACGCGTTCGGGGTCGGCGTCGAACACCGAGACGCGGTCGGGACCGGTGAAGGGAGCGAAGCTGATGTGCTCGCGCTGGGTATCGAGGCTGACCGTCTGCCCGACGTAGACGTCGGGCCAGCCCTTCCATCCCCAGAACGGCCCGCCGAGGGACAGCTGCGCCGTCGCGTGCGTGACCTTCGACCAGTGGTCGAGGCCGCCGTGAACTTCGAGGACCTGGGTGAGCAGCTCGTTCATGGCCTTCTCCTTGGTTGTCCGGGTGTCCACCGTCGCGCGGTCAGCCGGCCCGTCGCGCCCGGGACGCACCCTGGGGATGCACGTGCGCGGAGCCCCCCGACCCCGGGCGGCGGGCGGCCCGCGCCCGACCAGTGGGGGACCAGTGCGGAGCACTGGCGCGAGCGGCGCGGGAGCAGCCGGAGAGTGGGCGAGGGGAAACGGCTGTGCGGACGACGCTCAGCGGCAGCCCCCGGGTCGGCAGACGGCTGCCGGCCGCTTCCCCCGGACGGAAGAAGGACGATGATGTCGCAGTACACAGCCCCGATCTCCCACGTCGACGCCTCCAACGGGACGTCCTACGCCTACCGGCGGTTCGGCCGACCCGGTGGCACGCCCGTGCTGTTCCTCAACCACTTCCGGGGCAACCTCGACAGCTGGGACCCGGCGTTGGTCGACGACATCGCCGAGGAGCGGGAGGTCCTGCTCGTCGACACCAGCGGAACCGGTCTGTCCACCGGGACCACCCCGAACACCGCCCAGGGGCTGGCTCGGGACGCGCTGGCGTTCGTCGATGCGCTCGGGCTGTCCCGGATCGACCTGCTCGGGTTCTCGACCGGCGGGTTCGCCGCGCAGGAGCTCGTCCTGCTGCGCCCGAAGCTGGTCCGGCGCCTGGTCCTGGCGGGCACAGGGCCACGCGGCGGCCGCGACATGCACGTCTGGTCCGAGGACGTGTGGGCGCACGCGATGAAGGACGTCCAGGGCGCGGAGGACATCCTGTTCCTGTTCTTCTCACCGTCCGACTCGAGCCAGGCGGCCGGCAACGAGTTCGTCAAGCGGATCTTCACCCGCGAGGTCGACCGGGACGTGACCCCCTCGCTCGCGGCGCGCGACGCCGTGCGTGCGGTGATCAGCGAGTGGAGCGTGCCGGACATGGGCCAGCTGGCGCGGTTGGCCGGCATCACGGTGCCGACGCTGGTGGCCAACGGCGACAACGACATCATGATCCCGACGCCGAACACCTACCTGCTCGCAGGGCACCTGCCGTCCGCCGAGCTGGTCATCTACCCGGACGCCAACCACGGGTTCCTGTTCCAGTACCCGCACGAGTTCGCACACCGGGTCAACGGGCATTTCAGCAAGAACTGACGCAGAGGCGAGCGGCCCCGGCTGGATCTCCAGCCGGGGCCGCTCGTCGGGTGCTACCGCTGGTCCGGCGCGACGATCGTGTAGCCGCCGTCCGCGAACGTGCGCGCCATGTGGGCCGCGTACCACGGTGCCCACTCTGCGTGCTCGTGACCGATCTCGATCTCGTACCGGCCGTGCGCCGTCGCGGCCCGACTGAGGACGTCGAGGATCAGCGCGGTCGTGGCGGGGTCGACCACTGTGGTGCCGAGCGGTTCGACGGCGTTCATCGCCCGGGAGCCCTCTCGGTGATCTCCTGCAGGACCCAGCCGTTCCCGTCCGGGTCGGCGAACGTGGCGAACGAGCCGTAGCTGGCGTGGTCCGGGTGGGGACCAGGCACCTGGCACAGGGTGCCGGCGTGGTGGAAGATCCCGCCCTCGTCGTGGAACACCTTGTCGACGTGGATGCCCAGCGCGCTGAGCTCGGCGTGGGCTGCCTCGATGTCAGTCACCACCAGGTGCAGGCCCTGTGCCGAGCCCGGCGCGGCCGTGGTGAGCCCCGTGCCGAAGATGACAGAGCACTCGGAGCCGGGCGGGGTGACCTGCACCACCCGGAAGTCGGGTCCGGTGACGAAATCTGCGTCGAGGCGCCACTTCAGCGTCCCGTAGAACTCCTTCGCGCGGTCGACGTCCGAGACCGGGACGACGATGACCTCGAGCTTCATGTCCACGATGCACTCCCTTGTTGGTGGTGTCCGGGTGACCGTCGGTCATCCTCGGGCTGGTTCCTCAGTGGTCGTTCCGCAGCGGCACCAGGGCCAGCGGAACGTTCTCTGCCGCGCCCACGAGAGCGCGGGTACGGGGGTTCGCCCAGTGGATTCCTCGTCGCGAGACGCCGACGACGAGCAGGGCGGCGCCTGCGGCCCGGTCGGCGAGGGCACGCGGACTGAGGGCGTCGTCGAGGTCCACGACCGCGTCGAGGTCCGGGGTTGTCGCGGCGACGGCGTGCGCCAGGCGGTGCAGCTCCTCTCGCGATGCCGTGGCCTCGACGGGGTGCATGGCCTGTGCTCGTGGTGAGTCCGCGGATCCGGCGACGCGCAGCAGCGTCACGCCGAGGTGCCTGCGACGCGCGGCCGCGTAGGCGAAGGTGAGCACGGCGCGCGACGGTCCGCCTGCCTCCAGCGCGACGACGACGCGCCCGGCGGACGGACCGCCGCGCGGAGCAAGGGTGCCGACCAGGACGACCGGCACGCGGGTGTTCCGCACCAGGCCATGCCACAAGGAGCCGAAGACGAGCGACGTCCAGCGGCGCCGGGCGGCACTGCGGTCGAGGACGACAAGCGCGTCGTCGTCGAGCTGGCGCAGGATGCCGACTGCTGTCTCGCCGGCCTGCAGGTGCCCGGTCACGGCCAGTTCGGGCGCAATGTCGCGCGCGCGCTCGACGGCCACATCGAGAACCCTTTGTGCTGCTTCCTGCAGCGCCGGGATGGCGGGTCCCGACGGCACGTAGCCGAAGGCGTCGGGAGTCAGGGCGGGCGTGAAGACGTGCACCACGCGGAGGGCGCAGTGCCGGGCGGCGGCCTCGGAAGCTGCCCAGTGGATGGCCGCCACGTCGTCGTTCGTGCTGACCGAGACGAGCACCGGGCCGGTGTCGAAGGATCGTTCAGGCGTCGCGGTGTCGGTGAAGACGACCGGCGTGGAGTGCCGGTCGCGACGAGCGCTTGTGGAGCGCGGGCGAGACCTCATGCTCTGACCACCTTGGGTACGTCGTGAGCGAGCGAGGTCAGTCGGGTTCGACGTCGGCGAACACGATGCGCACGCCGCCGGTGGCGGAGCCGAAGATGTGCGGGAACAGCTCGGCGGCCTGCGGCGTGGTCACGGCGTGGCTGGCTGCGGCGTAGTCGTCGAAGTAGAGGTCGAGAAGCCGGTAGGCGGGCGTCGGGGTGCCGTCTTCCTTCGGCCACACTTTCGCGCTCTCGAGCCGCTTGATTCCCGGGAGCTTCCCGGCGAGGGCGAGCTGGTCGTGGTAGCCGGCCTCGAAGGCGTCGGGGTCCACGGGGTTGTCGTAGATGACGGTGATCCGGGTGCTCATGGCTCGCTCCTTCTGAGATGCGTCGGCGTAGGTACTCCGACGTGTCCAGGCTCGATCCTGCGGGCGCCGGTCGCGCCCGTGCATGGCACTGGCCGTGCCCTGGCCAGGGTGTGGCGGGCACTGGTGGGGGCGGTACGCGGCGCGAGGGACCGGTGCGGTGACCGGGGCCGGATGCTCTCAGGCGGTGGCGGCTCGGGCCGGTGCCGGCAACGCGTCCTTGAGCTGGCGGCGGGAGGAGATGTCGAGCTTGGTGAACACCTTGCGTAGATGCCACTCCACGGTGCGGGAGCTGATGAACAGCTTTCCGCCGATCTCGGGGTTGGTGTCGCCGTCTGCAGCGAGCCGGGCGATCTGCTCCTCCTGCGCCGTCAGGTCGTCGCGCGTGTCGACCGCCCGCTTGCGCGCGATCTCACCGGTCGCCACCAGCTCGCGTCGGGCCCGTTCGGCGAAGGCTTCGACGCCCATCTCCGCCAGCATCTCGTACGCGGTGCGCAGGTGGCCGCGGGCGTCCAGGCGGCGGTTCTCGCGCCGCAGCCACTCGCCGTAGAGCAGGTGCGCCCGAGCCAGGGCCAGATGCACGCGGGTCCGCCCGAGCCGATTGATGGCCTCCAGGAAGAGTCGTTCCGCGTCATCGCCCTCGCTGAACAGAGCCTGCAGGCTCGCCTGCAGCCCGAGGCCCCAGTCCGTGCCCGTCGCCTCCGTGATCTGGCTCAGTCTGCGCAGTGCGTCCCGTCCCCGCTCGGGCTCCCGGCTGTGGTGCGCGGCTTCGACGAGCTCGGCGAGCGCCCACATGTTGCCGCCACGATCCACGGGCAGGGCGCCGGCCCGCTCGGCCGCTGCCAGGGCCTCGGGATAGCGGCCGAGTCCGTTGTACAAGATCGCGCCGGCGACGTTCGCGATCGTGTACTCGAGGCCCTGGCCCTTCGCATTGGCGTCCGCGATCGCTGACTCGATCAGGTCGAGAGCCGGCTCCTCACGGCCCTGCGTCGCAGTGAAGTTGAGCTGGGCGTAGGGCCCCAGCTGGCCGCCGAGCAGCTCGGTCAGCCGCCGGATCTCGTCGTTGAGGGCGGCCGCCTCGTGCATCTCCCCGGCGCACACGTGGACCGCGCTGAGCGTGCTCAGCGCGATCGGCAGCAAGGGCAGCACCCCGACATCGCGGACCAGTTGGACGTGGCGTTCGGCGAGGGCGAGCCAGGCGTCGTCGTCCCAGAGCTCGAGCGCCGTCATGCCCGCGTACCAGAGCCATTGCAGCCCCTCGGTCGGCGGGAGTGCGGGGCTGCCGAAGGCGGCGACCGCCGCCTGCATCGACGTGAGGGCTACCGCCATCCCCTCGGTGTACCTCAGCGCCAGGCCGTCGAGGAGCACGTCGGTCGCCGTCCGCGGCTGCGGTGCCGCAGGTGCGTTCCTCGCTGCTCGGGCCACCTCCTCGACGATCCGGCCGTCCCCGTCAGCCGCGAACCGTGCCGCCGCCATTGCCTCGAGGTAGGTGTCGCGGGACAGCCGCAGATCGAGCGGCTCGAGCTGCCGGGCTGCCTCGACGAGCATCGGCGGGGCGGCGGAGCCGAAGGTCGTCGTGAAGACGATCTGCGCGCGCAGCAAGTCCGCGTGGGCGACCTCCGCCGGAGTCAGTGGTCCGGAGGTCGCCTGGGAGAGCAGGGAGAGTGCGGAGTCGAACGCTCCTGCGAGCTTGTGTGCCTGCGCTGCGGCCAGAGCACGTCGGGCACGCGCGCCGCCGTCGACGGTGAGTGCGGAGGAGTGCTCGAGGAAGGATGCCGCGGCCGCCATCCCTCCTCGGCTCTGAGCCCGACCGGCGGACGCCTCCAGCTCGTCGGCGACGTCGTCGTCCGGTCCGGTTGCGGCGCTGGACCGGTGCCAGGCGCGCCGATCCGGGTCGACAGCGGCGTCGGTCGCCTCGGCGAGCGCACGGTGCACGGCGCGCCGGTCGTCGTCACCGGCTGCCCGGTAGATCGCCGAGCGCACCAAGGGGTGTCGGAAGCGCACCTGCGCCCCGACCTCGAAGAGACCCGCCCTGACAGCCGCGGTCGCGGTGTTGGGGTCCACGTCGAGCAGCGCGGCGGCTCGCCACATCAGCCCGGGATCCCCGACCGGATCGGCCGCAGCGAGCAGCAAGAGGCGCTGCGTGTCCAGGGGAAGCGGCTGCAGCCTGCGCAGGAAACCCTGCTCGATCCGGGTGATCAAGGGCAGGTCGCTAACGTCTGGTCCGAAGGCGAGCTGCGACGCGGACAGACCGCGCGGCAGCTCGAGGAGCGCCAGCGGGTTGCCGCGCGCCTCGGCCACGATCCGATCCCGAACCTGTCTGTCGAGCGGCCAGGTCACCACCGTCTCCAGCAGGGCGCGCGCGTCGGCGTCCATGAGCCCGCCGATGGAGAGCTTGGCCAGCCCGGACAGGTCTTGCTGCGCGCCGAACTCCCGGAGGGCGAACACCACCGCGACCGACTCGGCGAGGAGCCGTCGGGCCACGAAGGTCAGGGTCTGGGTCGACGCCCGGTCGAGCCACTGTGCGTCGTCGATGACGCAGATCAGCGGTTGCTTCTCTGCCACCTCGGCCAGCAGGGTCAGGACGGCGAGCCCGACCATGAACCGGTCGGGCACCGTTCCCTCACGCATGCCGAACGCCGTCTGCAGGGCGTCGCGCTGCGGTACCGGCAGGCGGTCGACCATGCCCAGGAAAGGGGAGCAGAGCTGGTGCAGACCCGCGAACGGCAACTCCATCTCGGACTCCACACCGGACGAGCGGGCGAGGCGACAGCCCGATGCCCGAGCACTCAGGTAGTCCAGGAGCGCCGTCTTGCCGACACCAGCCTCACCGTGCAGCACCAGGACCTGGCTGCGGCCGTCGCGAGCGCTGTCGAGCAGCTGGTCCAAGGCATCGCACTCGGTCGAGCGCCCGCGCAGACCGCCGCCCCGGCTCGTCATGAGCCGTCAGGCTCTCCGGACACGACGCAGTGCCTATGGATGGACACCTTGCCCCCGCCGTTTCTCGTCGAGGTACTCCCGCCTGGCGCAGACACCGTGAGGACTTCGGCGGAGCTCTGACGGCTGGTGCCCTTCGAGCGTCTCACCCGCCGCCCAGATCGTCTAGAGCGTGACACCTCGGGTGCGCACAATGACTGGCGGTGGCGCGCGGCGCCCCAGGGTGTGCACCCGTGCGTCTCACGGGCGCGAACCAGCAGGCCGGAGGACCACGCTGCACACGTCACCTGGACGGACGAACCGGACCGCCATCCGTCCGCGGTGACCGACGGCCGCGGACGCGGCGGGAGCACTTCGGCGACGGGACCGAGATGGACACCATCGAGTACGACCTGATCGTGCTGGGCGCCGGCGCCGTGGGCGAGAACGTCGCCGACCGCGCCGTGCAAGGAGGCCTGTCCGTCGCGCTCGTCGAGCACGAGCTCGTCGGCGGCGAATGCTCCTACTGGGCGTGCATGCCCTCGAAGGTGCTGCTGCGGCCGGCGCACGCGCTGCACGCCGCCCGGCATGTGCCGGGCGCGGCGAGCGCCGTGACCGGCGCGGTGGACGTCGCCGCCGTGCTTGCGCACCGCGACTACTACACCAGCAACTGGACGGACACCGGCGCCGAACGGTGGGTCGTGCAGGCCGGCATCGCCCTGGTACGCGGCCACGGCATCATCACCGCCCCCCGCGAGGTCACGGTCACCGGTCCGGGCGGAACCACGACGGTCCTGTCGGCCCGGCACGCCGTCGCCGTCACGACCGGCTCCGACCCGCTCGTGCCCGACATCGACGGGCTCCGCGCGGCGCGACCCTGGACCAGCCGCGACGCGACGAGCGCCCAGGCGATCCCGCAGAGCCTCGCCATCATCGGGGGCGGCGTCGTCGCGGTGGAGATGGCCACCGCCTACGCCAGCTTCGGAGCGAAGGTGCACGTCATCTCCCGCAGCGGCCTGCTGTCCTCCATGGAACCGTTTGCCGGCGAGCTCGTTGCTCGGTCACTCGAGTTGATGGGCGCGACGGTGCTCCTCGACACCGAGACGAAGCAGGTCACCCGCACGGCCCACGGGGTCGTCCTCGAGACGACCGCCGGAACTGTCGTCGCCGACGAGGTGCTCGTGGCCACCGGCCGCTCACCGCGAACCCACGGGATGGGACTGGAGACCCTCGGCCTGACGCCCGGCGAGTGGCTCGCGACGGACGACAGCCTGCGCGTGGTCGGCATTGACTGGCTCTACGCCGTCGGCGACGTCAACCGACGCGCCCTGCTGACCCACCAAGGCAAGTACCAGGCAAGGGCCGCAGGTGACGTCATCGCCGCCCGCGCCACCGGCTCAGCGGTCTCCGCCGAGCACTGGGGAACGCACGTCGCCAGCGCCGACCACGTCGCTGTCCCGCAGGTGACCTTCACCATCCCCGAGATTGCGTCCGTCGGGCTCACCGCGGAAGCCGCGGAAGCAGCCGGATACTCGACCCGGGTCGTCGACTACGAGATCGGTCAGGTAGCCGGAGCCGGCGTCCACGCCGACGGTTACACCGGCACGGCGCGCATGGTGGTCGACGAAGAGCGTCACGTCGTCCTGGGCGTCACGTTCGCCGGTCCCGACGTCGCCGAGCTGCTCCACGCCGCGACGGTCGCGATCGTGGCGGAGGTTCCCCTCGATCGACTCTGGCACGCCGTGCCCGCCTACCCGACACTCAGCGAGATCTGGCTCCGGCTGCTCGAGGGCTACGGCAGACCATCGTCGGACGGGTCCTGACGGGCCGGAGCCATCCGGACGAGCTCGATGCTCGCGACGCGGATGAACCAGGCCGTCAGAAGGTCCGCTGTGCCGTGGCGATTCTGGCGCTACCGAGGCGACGATCGGTTCACGCTCCGGCGCAACCGACACTCATCGGTGCAGATCAGGACGTGACAGGTACCCACAGCTCGATCTCGTCGTGCCGTCTGTAGAACTCGACGAGTGGTCGCGATCTGTCGACCGCGCCCGCCGCCTCCAGCTCCTCGAGCCCGGGCCCGATCGAGGCGTAGACCTCGGGAGGCATCCCGCGCAGGCGACCACGACGGAACCTTCCGCCCGGCAGTTCGCCCACCTCGAGGCCCAGGTGCGCTGGGTCGTCACCTTCGCGCACAGGCGTGCACGTCGTGTAGGTCTGCGCCACAACATCTGCAGCGGCGTACATCTTGCGGCCGCGTAACCCGACTCGATCCTCGAACCAGGGCCAGAGCCTCTGGATCTCGACGAGGTCGTCTGCGCAGGTCGCTTGCATCACCGCGACCGGCGCGCGGTCGATGAGATCAGGTGAAGTCATGAACAACGATGTCGACATGCCGCCGCTGCTGTCGCTTGGGTCAGGCGCGCGGGAGCACCGTCAGGACGCGCACGAGATGATCGTGGAACTCGGCCATGAACGCGCGCAGGAATGCGGCAGTCGAGTCGTCGTCGACCTCGCCGTCGGGGCGGAAGACGTCGGGTGAGTAGTGGATGTACGCCTCGGGCGACGTCATCTGCCGGGCGTTGCAGAAGCTGAGCACAGCGCGCAGGCTCTGTTGGCCGACCGCCGTGCCGATGGCCCCGATCGACGCGCCGATCACCGCTGCCGGCATGTGGTCGAAGGAGTTCTGGCCCCACGGTCGCGACGCCCAGTCGATGGCGTTCTTCAAGGCGCCCGGGATGGACCGGTTGTACTCGGGGGAGACGAACAGCACCGCGTCGATGCCGGCGATCTCCTCCTTGAGCGCTCGGGCCTCCGGCGGGTAGTCCGCGTCGTAGTCGGGGCTGTACAGCGGGAGGTTGCCGATGGGCAGCTCGACGAACTCGAGGTCGCCGGGCGCCAGTCGGATGAGCGCCTTGGAGAGAACGCGGTTGATGGAGGTGGACGAGAGGCTTCCGACGAAGTACCCAACCCTGTAGGTGCGAGACATGGGGTTCCGTTCCCGGCGACCGTTGGTCGTGAGTCCGGCCGTCGACATCGACGTCGCAACGAACCTGACATCTCCACGGTAGGTCGGGAGCTCACGTCCCGCGACTCGCGACCGGACCGTCACGTCGGGCCTCGCGACACCGCGAAGTGCCGGTTCCTGGTCACCAGGCAGGAGCGTCGCGAGTCCGGTCAGCCGAAGTGGGTGCGTAGCTGTTGGGCGACCGCTTCCGGGGCGTCCTCCACGAGGAAGTGGCTCGTGTCCAGCCCTTGGCCTGACACCTGTCGAGCCCAAGGCCGCCAGACGTCCAGCACGTCTCCGTACAGGCGCGGGAGAGCGCCCCGTGCGCTCCACAGTGCGAGCAGAGGGGCTTCGATCCGTCGACCTGCGCGCAGGTCCGCGTCGTCGTGGTCCCGGTCGATCGTCGCGGCGGCGCGGTAGTCCTCACAGATGGCCTCGACGATGCTCGGGTCGTCGAGGAGCGCGCGGTAGCTCGCCAGGAGCGCCGGTGGGTACCGACCGTCAGCGCCACCGATGCCAAGTCTTCTGACGTGGAGGTCGAAGAAGGCGTCGGGGTCGGCGCCGATGAGGCGCTCGGGAAGAGGGGCCGGCTGCGCGAGGAAGCCCCAGTGCCAGTACATGAGCGCGAGGAGCGCGTCCGCCCGTGCCCAGACCTCGCCGGTGGGCACGACGTCGAAGACGGCCACTCCCGTGACGTGCTCGGGATGGTCGAGGGCCATCCGGTAGGCGACGCGTCCGCCACGGTCGTGGCCGGCGACGGCGAACCGGTCGTGGCCGAGGTCGGCCATGGCTTCGACCAGGTCGACGGCCACCGCTCGCTTGGCGTGCGGGGCGTGGTCGCTCGCGATCACCGGACGAAAGGATGCGCCGTACCCCGGGAGGTCCACGGCCACGACGGTGAGGTGCTGCGCCAGCAAGGGGGCGGTCGAGTGCCACATCAGATGGGACTGCGGGTAGCCGTGCAGCAGGAGGACGGGAGGCCCGTCGCCGCCGACCCGCGCGAAGACCGGTCCACGGTCGGTCCGCAGGAGCCGTTCGCTGAAGTCGTCGAACATGAGGGTCCTTCGATGTTCGTGACGGCGGGCGGTACGGACCGCCCGCCGTCCTCTGTGAGGGCTCAGACGCGGGGGTGCGTCGTGAGCCAGTCCCCGAAGTGCGTCGGCGCGATGCGGGCACCCTGGCCCGGCGTGAGGGTCGAGTCCTCGAGCCGGGTGCCGAAGTAGCGGGCCTCCGGGTCCGTCACGACGACGCGAGTGTCGTTGTCGCGCTCGAGGGCCCGGCGGGCGAGGTTGTCGAGCCCGATGGCCTCGGGTCCCGCGATCTCGATGACCCCGTTGGCCGCCGGGGACGTCGAGATCTCGCACAGGAGCTGCGCGACGTCGTCGCCGGCGATCGGCTGGAGGGTGGCCCCCGGCAGTCGGACGGTGTCGCCGTCGGCTGCGGAATCAGCGATGCCGCGGACGAACTCGAAGAACTGCGTGGAGCGGACGATCGTGAAGGGCTGGCCGGACTCCTGGATGAGCTTCTCCTGGGCGACCTTGGCGCGCAGGTAGCCGCTGTCCGGAGCGCGCTCCGCACCCACGATCGTGAGCGCGACGTGCAGCTGGACCCCGGCGGTTCGCTCGGCGGCCAGGAGGTTGCTCGTCGAGGTCGTGAAGAAGTGCAGCACGGCCTGGTCGTCCCACGCCGGGGCGTTGCTGACGTCGACGACCACGTCCTGGCCCGCCACCGCCTCGGCGACGCCCTGCCCGGTGATGGTGTCGACGCCCGTGCTGGGTGCCGCGGGCGTGACGTCGTGGCCCTGGGCGCGCAGGAGGCCGGTGAGGTTGGAGCCGATGTGGCCCGTGCCTCCGATGATGAGGATCTTCATGTCTGCTTTCTCCGTTCTGAGGGGGAGGTGGTGATGCTGGGGTCAGTCGTCCCAGTGCTCGACGGCGTCGAGGATGGTGGCGGTCACCGCGTCGGGACGGGAGACCGAGATCGCGTGCGAGGCGTCGGCGACCTCGGTCGCGGTGCGGGCACCGGCGCGGTCGGCCATGAAGCGGTGCAGCGCGACGGGGATGTTGAGGTCCGCGTCGCTGAAGACGAACCACGACGGCAGCGTCGACCACGCCGGCTTCTCCGACGCGAGCCCTTCGACCAGAGCGGCCTGGGTCACGGGCCGCTGCGTCGCCGCCAGCACGTCGGCCACCGCCGCCGGGACGTCGGCGACGAACTGCTGCCGGAACACGTCCGGGCGGATCGCGAGCTCGTTGCCTCCGGTGGCGACCGGGTAGGCCTTGAGCGCGGCGCCGAGGGTGCTGCCGGGGAACTTGGCCGAGAGGTCGAACGCGTTCTCGCCGTGCTCGGGTGCGAACGCGTTCACGTACACGAGGCCGACGACGGAGTCGTTGTCGGTGGCCGCCTCGGTGATGACGATCCCGCCGTAGGAGTGGCCGACGAGGATGACGGGGCCGGCGATGTCGGCGACGACGTCGCGGACGTAGGCGGCGTCGCCGGCGACGCTGCGCAGCGGGTTGGCGACGGCGACGACGGGAACGGCCTGGGCCTGCAGCCGTTCCACCACGCCTTGCCAGCTGCTGGACTCGGCGAACGCGCCGTGGACCAGGACGACGGTGGGCTTCTTCGTGCTCATGAGGGTTCTCCTTCTTCTCGGATGGGTGTTCAGGCGACCGTCAGTGCCGAGCGCAGGACCTGGATCGCCTGCTCGATGGCACCGGTGCTGGCGGCGCTCGCCCGCAGGGGGTTGAGCATCATGAAGTCGTGCAGTGTCGCGTTGTAGCCGACCGAGGTGGTGCGGACACCGGCCTCCACGAGCCGGCGCCCGTAGGCCACGCCCTCGTCGCGGAGCACGTCGTTCTCGTCGACGATCAGGAACGCCTCCGGCAGGCCCGCCAGCTCCTCGAGCGTGGCGCGCAGCGGTGACGCCGTGATCTGCGAGCGCACCTCGTGGTCCGGCGCGTAGGCGTCCCAGAACCACGCCATGGCCTTCGCCGTGAGGTACGGCCCGTCGGCGAACTCGCGGTAGCTGTCCGTGTCCTGCGCCGCGTCGGTGACGGGGTAGTACATCGACTGGTGGACGAAGGTGACGTCCCCGCGCTGCTTGGCCAGGAGCGTCAGCGCCGCGGTCATGTTCCCGCCGACGGAGTCGCCCGCGACGGCGATCCGGTCCGGGTCGAGACCCTCGGACAGGCCGTGCCGGACGATCCACTGGGCCGTGGCGTACGCCTGCTCGATCGCGACCGGGTAGCGCGCCTCGGGGGAGCGGTCGTACTCGACGAACACGACGGCCGCTCCGACGCCCACAGCGAGCTCGCGGACGAGACGGTCGTGCGTGCCGGCGTTGCCCAGGACCCAGCCGCCGCCGTGGACGTACAGGATGGCGGGCAGGAACGCCGGTGCACCGATCGGCTTGACGATCCGCACACGGACGTCGCCGACCTCGGCGGGCACGTCGATCCACCGGTCGTACACGGGCAGCTTCTCCACGGCTGCCGCCTGGACGTCGTCGAGGACCTTGCGCGCTCCGTCAGGCCCGAGCTCGTACACGAACGGAGGCGTCGAGGTGGCGTCGGCGAACGCCTGCGCCAGGGGTTCGAGGATGGGTGTCATGGTGGTCGTCCTCCTGCTCGAGTGGTGATGACCCGACCTGTCAGGCGGTGGGTCTGCAGAACCGACCGAGCTGATCTCGAAGATGTGACATCTCGGGCACCGAGGTGGTGAGGGTCACGTCGCTGGTCGAGGGATGGGGAGACGAGGGACATGCCGAGTCCCGGGTCCTCGCTGTGCCGCACGAAGTGCCGGATCGGCCGTCGTCGTCGTGGTCATGTCTGGCCGCCTTCTACTGGTCGATCAGGCGTCCCATGCCCCCACGAGCACCGTCGTCCCCAGCCGCACGCCGTCGCGTCCCGCGGTCACGTGGTCGAGCACGTAGTGCGGACCTACGAACCCGCGGAGGTCCTGCGCAGGTGAGAACGCTGCAGGCTCCTGCGCAGGAATACGCAGGAGCCTGCTGTCGTGCCGGTCGCCAGGTCTCAGCCGCCGGGCTGGACGACGGGATCGCTGAAGCCGTAGAACGGCGTGCGGTCCCCGGCGTCCCAGCGTTCCCGCAGACCCGGCGAAGTGAGATCCCAGTCGGGGCGGATCTCCCGGGTCACCTCGCGCAGGTCGTGCCAGAGGTCGAGGGTCGAGGGTCGGCCCCAGAACCAGTAGCCGTTGTAGATCGAGTGGACGACGAGCCCAGGCTTGAGCACGAGGGTGTGCGGGATCATCGGGTCGTCGGCGAGATCCGTGTACTCCTGGATGTCCAGGTCGCGCTGCACCGTCCGTCCAGGATCGGAGAGGAACGGCCAGCGCGCCCCCACCGCGTCGCGGAACTCCTGGGCGCCGCGCGGCGTGTCAGGTGTGATCGTCGCGACGCGGGTGTACGCCACCGCGATCTTGGGAAAGAAGGCAGCGAGATCCAGGTGCTGCTGATGCTCCTTGGGGCAGTAGGCCCCACGGGCGAGCGTCAGGATCATCGGGTCGCGGCCCTGGATCTCGCTGAGCCGACGCAGGGTGTTCGTGTGATCGGGCAGCGCGTAGTCCGGGAACGTCGCGCCGGGGACGATGTCAGGTCGCATGGTCTCTCCAGTGGGTGAGCGCCCGGCTGTCACCGGGCGAGGACTGGACACCCACGCACGCCGAAGGCAGCAGAACTGCCCTGCAGAACGACGTCCTACACGCTGGGTGTCGTCCTCCCGACCACGGAGCACCGACGCGCGTGACACATCGCGTCCTACACATCGCGGCCGCGGCCCTCCGCTGGACGGCTCGCAAGCACGACGTTCGCCGGGGCGGTCCCGTCGTCCTGCCGCCGACGGCCAGCTCTGACGCGATCCCGTCGACACTGCGGACGACGACGCGGCATGGCTCGCTCCCGACGCTGCCGCCGATCTTCGCCGTCGCCCTCGCCACCCATGAACCCCGCTACGCCTTCCCGGCCGGACTCGCGACCGCCAGCGGCGCCGAGGTGAGCATGACCTTCCCCGAAGGACTCTCGGGCACGGGCGAGCTGATCGGTCGGTGCTGGGTTGGGGGCGCACGGATGACCCCGCGGCCGTCCCGCGCGCACCCCGGTGGACTCCGGGCCCCGCTCGAGTGGCGCACGCTTGGCGGCCCGGGCTCCCATCGGTGACCATCGATTCGGTCGACGGGCCCGGCTGTGGGTCCCACCTGATCGGCTGAGCCGTCGGGCTGGCGTCAGCTCTCGACGGCTGCCGCATCACTCGGGATCGCTCGGTCGGCGTGATCGTCGACCGACTGGTCAAGATGAGCCGGACAGGCTGGGGGCGGTGGCTCGTCGCTCGAAGCAGGCGGTACGAGCTCGCCGGCTGGCGACGGAGAGGCCGGCGACGACGTGACCTCTGCCTCGGGGGCCGTTTCGTCGGGCAACGGGGGGAGACCCGATGAGCCCTGGATCGTCTGGGCAGTGCACGCCGGACTCACATCCGCAGGTTGATTCGACGCTGGTGGTACCGGGTCCGGGAGGGAGGGTTCGAGAAGTGCTGGCGGTACGGACTGTGCTGGGGACGAGTCCTCGATCGGTTCGTCACTGAGCACGACGGGGGACTGCGCCTCGGAGACTGGGCCCCCCGCGGAGCTGGGCACCACGACGGGCACCGGGTCGGACGGCGGGATGTGCGACGAGCTGGGTACCAACGTGGCAGGGGCCGGTTCCGTGCGGTCGGGCAACACCGCGGAGGAGCGCTCGTCTCGATTCGATGCTGACGGGTGGTGGTCGGTCGTCCCGAACTCCCAGTGCCACGGTTCGTGGGGACCGGATCCGCCCCGGTCCATGTACGGCGGGTGTCGCCAGCCGTACTCGGTGGCATGCTGCTTCAGCCACGCGTACGGCCGTGAGTCGTAGGACTCGACGCCACCACTGAGGTCAACCGCCAACCCCCATCCGTGGTTCGAGGTCCCCGGTGTCGCGGCGAGGAATGGCTTGACCTTCTTCACGGCGTACTGGCCGCCGAGGCTCCGGTACGAGTCGCTGAGGGTCAGGTCTGTGCCCAGGGCCGCACGGAATGCGGTGTTCAGCCTGTCGAGCGCGTCGGCTGCGTCGCAGCGCAACCGGTGTGCCGGGGCAAAGCTCACCGGGCAGAGCGCCTCGAGCGGGATCATGCCGTTGTCGTACCCGTCCGTGGTCTGTGCCGCCACGGTCCCGTCGGCCGCCGGCTCGTCGGCCACTCGGGTCGGATCAGCCGTTGCGTGCAGAGAGGCTGCCAGCTCGCGGGCCTGGGCGGCGTGCCGCGCCGACGGCCTGACTGCTCGTGCCGCGGCGGCGAGGTGCGTCAGAAGTGCTGCGCGGTCCAGACGGTCGACGAGCTCGCGGTCCGCCGAGGCGGCCCGGTCCGCTTCGACAGACTGCACTGCGTCGTCGGCGGTCGCGACGGCAGCTGCGAGGACGGCCTGCTCGACGGAGTGCACCAACCGTCGCGCAGCGGACACGTCCCGCCGTGCGAGTGCATTCTGCAGCTCGACCAGGGTCACTCCGAGGGAGTCCTGCCCCTCGTTCCTCGGAGAGGACTCGTCGGGGGCCACCCGCGTGACGACGACGGCCGTCTTCGATCCCACAGAATCTGACGGGACCGGCGAGACCGTCCCGGCCAGTACCGCCGCCGCGGTCCTCACGGTCAATGACCGACGCAGGAGGCTGTCGAGCTCGAGGGCCTCGGCAGCCTCGTCACTCGCTGTGACCTCGGCCTCGCGGTGTCCCTCCCGTTCGCTGGCCGCGGTCAGCGTCAGCTGCTGCCGGTGCGCGGACGCGATCCACGAGGCGGTGACCAGCGCCGGCCCTCCCGCCACCACCGCGAGCGCCAGCGACGCGCCGACCATCAGGAGGGCGGTGGCCAGGCGGTGACGCGGCGAGCCAGGCATGGAGCTCCACGGACGTGATGCGCAGGGGCACTGGTGGGAAGCAGGGCTGTCAGGGGGTGTCGAAGGCGTCGGTGTCGAGGTTGTCGCTGGTCAGGCCGTGGCTGGTGCCGTCGAAGAGGGTGGTCCAGGTGCCGGCGTTGTTGGCGATGATGTCTTCGTCCTGGGTGGTGCCCAGGGTGGGCACGGTGGTGGTGGGGGTGGAGAAGGACAGCAGGTAGTGGGTGGCGTCGCGTCGGACGTAGCCGTCGACGTTGGTGGCGGCGGGTAGTCCGAT
>NZ_JBFUIK010000017.1:0-93926 GCF_056401915.1 Cellulomonas sp. P4_D11
GTCGCCACGGGGGCCGGGCGCGGGGCCTCGGTCACCGGTGCGGCAGGTGCGGGGGCAGGCGCCGGGCGTGCCGGTGCCTTGGGGGCGGGTGCGGCGGAGGCGCCGCCACCCACGGGGTAGGTGTCACGAAGCTTGCGCACGACCGGCGGCTCGATCGTCGAGGACGCCGAGCGGACGAACTCACCGAGCTCGTTCAGCTTGGTCATGATGGTCTTGCTGTCGACCCCGAGCTCTTTGGCGAGCTCGTAGACGCGGACCTTGGCCACATCTCTCCTGTCTCGGTCCGCCCGGACAGGGTCGGACCGTCGTTAGTGCTGGGTACTCATCGCTGGGTACTCATCGGTGCGTGCTCATCGGGCAGCCATCGGCTTCCAACCCGCTTTCCGTATCGACGATCGGCCTCGCCGCCGGGAACTACCCGACGACGTCCTGCTCCTGCTGCTCGAGGTGGCGGTGGACCGCGCTCGTGCCGGGCTGCCCTGCAACACGCAGGGCTCGCCCGAACGCACGCCGGCGTTCGGCCTTCTCGAGACATCCAGGATCGGGGTGCAGCCATGCCCCCCTGCCCGGCATCCGGCGACCGACGTCCACGACAATCTCGTTGTCCTGGTCGACGACCACCCTCAGCAGGGCTGACCTCGGGCCGGTGGCTCGGCACCCCACGCACGTGCGCACCGGACCCACGCCTGAGACATCGTTGAGTGTCTGAGGGGTCCGCCGGCTCGACGGGAGGAGCCGGACATCCGGCCCAGCCGCAGTCAGTCTACCGCGCCGAGGCACGGACGGCGTCACTCGTGAGGTCACTCACTGCCGTCCCCACCGTCGCGAGCCCCCTGCGAAGCGGTCTCGCGCTCCCCGGGGACCTCGGCGTCGGAGCGGATGTCGATGCGCCAGCCCGTCAGCTTCGCGGCAAGGCGGGCGTTCTGGCCCTCCTTGCCGATCGCGAGCGAGAGCTGGTAGTCCGGCACGACCACGCGGGCGGCACGCGCCTCGGCGTCGACGACCGTCACGGACAGCACGCGGGCGGGCGACAGCGCGTGCCCGATCATCTCCGCCGGGTCGTCCGAGTGATCGACGATGTCGATCTTCTCGCCGTGCAGCTCCGCCATGACGGCGCGCACGCGGCCGCCCATCGGGCCGATGCAGGCGCCCTTGGCGTTGACACCCGGGACGGTGGCGCGGACGGCCATCTTGGTGCGGTGGCCGGCCTCGCGCGCCATCGCCGTGATCTCGACGGTGCCGTCGGCGACCTCGGGCACCTCGAGCGCGAAGAGCTTGCGCACCAGGTTCGGGTGGGTGCGCGACAGCGTCACCTGCGGTCCGCGCTGCCCGCGGGCCACCTCGAGCACGTAGCCGCGGATCCGGTCGCCGTGCACGTACTCCTCGCCGGGCACCTGCTCGTGCGCGGGCAGGACGGCCTCGGTCCCGCCGACGTCGATGAGCACGGTGCGCGGGTCGCGGCCCTGCTGGATGACGCCGCCGAGGACCTCGCCCTCCTTGCCGCGGAACGCGCCGAGCACCTGGTCGTCCTCGGCGTCGCGCAGGCGCTGCACGATGACCTGCCGCGCCGTCGCGGTCGCGATGCGGCCGAACCCGTCCGGGGTGTCGTCGTACTCGGGGCCGTCGGGCCCCGGGGGCGGCATGATCCCCTCGGCGTCGGGCTCGCCCAGGGGCGCGGCCTCGCGCGCCCACACGGTGACGTGCCCGGTCTTGCGGTCGACCTCCACCCGCGCGCGCGACTGGGCGCCGGGCGTGCGGTGGTAGGCCGACAGCAGGGCCTGCTCGATCGCGGAGACCAGCACGTCGAGGCTGATCTCCCGCTCGCGCTCGAGCAGCCGCAGCGTGCTCATGTCGATGTCCATCTCAGCTCTCCTGTCCGGCTGCGGCGTCGCGGCCGGCCTCGTCGTCGTCCACAGGGCCGATGCCCGAGAGGTCCACCTCGACGTGCGCCTCGCGCACCCCGGCGAGGAGCACGCGGACCGGGTCACCCACCGTGGCCTTGCGGCCCTTGCGCCCGGGCGTGACCGGGACGACGACGATCGCGTCGCCCGCCGTCCCCTCGTCCGCCCGGTCCACCTCGGTCAGCCGACCCGCCAGCTTCGTGCCGTCCGACAGTGTCACCGTGACCATCCGGCCCACGGCCCGCGTGAAGTGGCGGCGCTCGGTGAGCGGGCGGTAGACCCCGGGGCTCATGACGTCCAGCGTGTACTCGCCGACGATGACGTCGGCCGCGTCGAGGGCGTCGGAGACCGCGCGGGTCGCCTCCGCCACGCGCTCGAGGTCCAGGTCGGTCTCGTCGTCCTCGGTCACGTCCACGACCACCTCGACGACCGAGCGGGACCCGGCCTTGCGGACGGTGACGTCCTCGAGCACGAGACCCTGTGCCACGACGGCGGGCTCCACGACGTGCCGGACCCGCTCTGCGTGCGCTGGCGCGACCATGTCAGCCTCCTGTCGGTCCAGCGGGTCGTCGGCGAGCGACGGTGCGACCCTGTGATGTTGTGGGTCCAGAGTAACGAGTCCGGGCGTGCCCGACGGCCGCGGCCCCGCGGCATGGCAGGATCACCGGCGATGAGCGCGCGACCGGACCCCGCAGACCCCCGGGATCTCGCGCGCCCGGGGCGCGGGATCGTCCGCGCGCTCGCCGCCGTGGTGATGGTTCTCACGCTCGCCGCGTGCGGTCTGCGGGCCGAGACACCGCCCCCGACCGAGCCCAGTCCCGACGCCGTCGAGCAGGTCCGCGCCCGCACCGTCGCCGACTCGCTCGCCCTCGCCGAGGCCGCGACGGCGGCCGCGCTGCTCCCCGACGGCGCCGTCGACCCCGTCGCGCCCGTGCTCGTCGACGTCACGTCGTTCTCCGGCCAGCACGCCGAGCAGCTCGGGGGCGTCTACGTCTCCGGCCTGCCGACGCCCACGGACTCCCCCTCGATCCCGCCGACGACCGCGTCCGCCACGGTGAGCGACGTGCTCGCGCTGCTCGGCACCGCGACCCGGACCGCGCTCGCCGACGCCGACGCCGTCACCGACGGACCGCTCGCGCGGCTGATCGCGTCCGTCGCGACCTCCCGCGGCGAGCTGGCCACTCGGCTCGCGCACGCCACGGGCGCCGAGGTGCCGTCGCTGGTCCCCGACGAGGCCACGTCCGACGCGGTCGCACCGACGCCGACCTCCTCCGGGACCGCCGACGCCACCGGCGCCGACGGCCTCGCCACGGACGAGCTCGGAGCCCTCGCGCTGGTCCACGACCAGGCCGGCTACGGGTTCGAGGTCATCGCCGCCAAGCTCTCGGGCGACCAGCGGACGGCGGCCCTCATCTCGGCGGACTCGCACCGCGAGCGCAGCGAGGACTGGGCGAGCGCCGCCGGCATCGACGGCTCGGCGCAGGACCCGCGCCGCGCGTCCTACACGCTCCCCGCGGGGCTCGACGACCCAGCCGTCGCGACCGCGCTCGCCCGCACCCTGGAGACGTCGGTGGCGGACGCCTACGCGAACGCCGTCGGGCAGGCCGCCCCCGGCGACCGCGCGACGCTGATCGCGGGCCTGCGCCGCGCGACGGACGACGCCACGCTCTGGGGCGCGACGCCGGTCCCGTTCCCGGGCCTCCCGGAGCGCGCCCAGCAACCCACCGGCTGACCTCACACCCACCGGACGTCCGAGCAGATGAGCGCTCCAGCAACCAGATGCTCGGACGTCGCGGTTCCCAGTGCCGGACGTCCGAGCAGATGAGCGCTATAGCACCCAGATGCTCGGACGTTGCGGGGTTGTCTACGCCGCGAGCAGGTCCGCGACCAGTGCCGCGACGCGGTCCGCCGCGTCGGTGACCGCGACCTGCTCGGTGGTGCCGCCGACGCGCGGGCGCACCTCGACGACCCCCTCGGCGAGCCCGCGGCCCACGACGACGACCAGCGGGACGCCCAGCAGCTCGGCGTCGGCGAACTTCACGCCGGGCGAGACCTTGCCGGGGCGGTCGTCGTAGAGCACCTCGACCCCGCGGGACGACAGCTCGACGGCCAGCGCCTCCGCGGCCTCGAAGACGGCCGGATCCTTGCCGGTGGCCACGACGTGCACGTGCGCCGGGGCGACGTGCGCCGGCCACGCCAGGCCGCGCTCGTCGTTGTTGGCCTCGGCGAGCGCGGCGAGCACGCGCGTGACACCGATGCCGTAGGAGCCCATGGTCACCACCTGCGCCTTGCCGTTCTGGTCGAGCACCGTCAGGCCGAGCGCCTGCGCATACTTGCGGCCCAGGGCGAAGATGTGGCCGATCTCGATGCCGCGCGCGAGCTCGAGCGGGCCCGAGCCGTCGGGCGCCGGGTCGCCCGCGCGCACCTCGGCGGCCTCGACCGTGCCGTCCGCGGTGAAGTCGCGGTCGGCGACGAGGTCGAACACGTGCCGACCGTGCTCGTTCGCGCCGGTGATCCACCGCGTCCCGGCCACGACCCGGGGGTCGAGCAGGTAGCGGACCGCGGTGCGCTCGGCGCCGTCGGCGACCGGCACGTTCGGCCCGACCGCCCCCGGACCGAGGTACCCGCGGACCAGCTCGGGGTGCGCGGCGAAGTCCGCGTCGCCGGCGGCCTCGACCTCGGCCGGGGCGACGGCGGCCTCGAGGCGCTTGAGGTCGACGTCGCGGTCGCCGGGCAGGCCGACGACGAGCAGCTCGCGCTCGCCGCTCGGGTGCACCAGCGCCAGCACGACGTTCTTGAGGGTGTCCGCCGCGGTCCAGGCCCGGTCGGGCCGCGCGAAGCGCTCGTTGGCGACCGCGACGAGGGTGTCGATCGTCGGGGTGTCCGGGGTGTCCTCGACGTGGGCCGCCGGGGCGTCGTCGAACGGCACCGCGTCGGGCACGACCGTCGTGACGGCCTCGACGTTGGCCGCGTACCCGCCGGGCGAGCGCACGAAGGTGTCCTCGCCGATCGCGGTCGGCGTGAGGAACTCCTCGGAGCGCGAGCCGCCCATGGCCCCCGACGTCGCGGCGACGATGACGTACTGGAGCCCGAGGCGGTCGAAGATGCGCTGGTAGGCGTCGCGCTGCGCCTGGTAGGACACCTCGAGGCCCGCGTCGTCCACGTCGAAGGAGTAGGCGTCCTTCATGATGAACTCGCGGCCGCGGATGAGCCCCGCGCGCGGGCGGGCCTCGTCGCGGTACTTCGTCTGGATCTGGTAGAGCGCGAGCGGCAGGTCCTTGTACGACGAGTACAGGTCCTTGACCAGCAGCGTGAACATCTCCTCGTGCGTCGGCGCGAGGAGGTAGTCACCGCCCTTGCGGTCCTTCAGCCGGAAGATGTTCGGCCCGTACTCGCTCCAGCGGCCCGTGGCCTCGTAGGGCTCCTTGGGCAGCAGCGCCGGGAAGTGGACCTCCTGCGCGCCGGCGGCGGCCATCTCCTCGCGGACCACCTGCTCCACCTTGGCCAGCACCCGCAGGCCGAGCGGCAGCCACGTGTAGATGCCGGGCGCGGCGCGGCGGATGTAGCCGGCGCGCACCAGGAGCCGGTGGCTGGCGACCTCGGCGTCGACCGGGTCCTCGCGCAGCGTGCGGAAGAAGAGCTGGGACAGGCGGATGAGCATGCACGGAGCCTAGTTCCCACGGCCGAGTGGCTCGCACGAGATTCCGGCGTAGGACACGATGGTGCCCGTGCCGGAGCTGCCCGAGGTCGAGGCGCTCGCGCAGTTCCTGCGCGGGCGGATGGTCGGTCACGCGGTGACCGAGGTGTCGGTCGGCGCGATCAGCGCGCTCAAGACGTTCCGGCCGGCGCCGGACGCGCTGGTCGGCGGCGTCGTCGTGGACGCGCAGCGGCACGGGAAGTGGCTGGACCTGATGGTCGCGACGCCGACGGGCGAGCCGCTGCACCTCGTCTGGCACCTGTCGCGCGCCGGCTGGGTGCGCTGGTCGGAGCAGGTGTCGACCAACCCCGTGCGGCCCGGCAAGTCGCCCCTCGCGCTGCGTGTGCGCATCGACGACGGTTCGGGCTTCGACCTCACCGAGGCCGGGACGCGCAAGCGGCTCGCCGTGCACGTCGTCGAGGACCCGTCGGACGTGCCGCAGATCGCGACGCTGGGCGTCGAGCCGCTGTCGGACGAGTTCACCGAGGACCGGCTGGCGGAGCTGCTCGCGGCGCGCAACCAGCAGGTCAAGGGCCTGCTGCGCGACCAGGGGACGATCGCCGGCATCGGCAACGCCTACTCCGACGAGATCCTGCTGGCCGCCCGGATGAGCCCGTTCGCGATGACGAAGTCGTTCGACGCGGACCGGACCCGCACGCTCTGGGAGGCGATCCGCGAGGTGCTCACCGGCGCGGTCGCCTCGGCGTCGGGAAAGCCCGCGGCGGAGCTCAAGGACGCCAAGCGCCGCGGGATGAAGGTGCACGGCCGCACGGGCCAGCCGTGCCCGGGCTGGGACGACGTGCCGTGCGGCGACACGGTGCACGAGGTGTCGTTCGCTGACTCGTCGCTGCAGTACTGCCCGACGTGCCAGACGGGCGGCAAGCCGCTGGCGGACCGCCGGATGTCCCGCCTCTTGCGCTGACGGTCAGAAGAGGACGGTCGCGTACGTCCCGACCTGACGGAAGCCCACCGCGCGGTAGGACGCCAGGGCGCGGGCGTTGTAGTTGTTCACGTACAGCGACACCAGCGGCGCGACCTCGCCGCGCGCGATCTGGACGACGGAGGCCATCCCGGACTCCGAGAGCCGCTCGCCGCGCCGGTCGGGCGCCACCCAGACCCCCTGCACCTGCGCCACTCCCCCGGCGACGGCGCCGAGCTCGGCCTTGAAGACGACGTTCCCGGCGGGGCGCCGCGCGAGACGCCGGTCCTCCACGACCGGCCCGACGGGGTCGATCCGGACGAACGAGCGGCCCTGCGCGATGAGGCCGTGCACCCGCGTCTCATACGGTCCGCCGGGCCCGCTGACCGGCGAGTAGCCGACCTCCTCGGTGAACATCCGCACGCACGCCGGCAGCACGACGTCGAACTCCTCGGGCCGCGACCGGCGCACGCGCGGGTCGGCCGCGATGAGCGGGGCGTGCTCGATGACCATCGACGGCTGGTCGTCGCGGACCTCGCGAGCGGCGGGCCAGAAGTACCGCAGTCGTCCCCACAGGCCGAGGACGGCGTCCGCGGGTCCGACGATCGAGGAGCAGCGCCTGCCCTGGCCGCGCGCGAGCACGGCGAACGCGTCGAGCGCGCGGCTCACGATGCGGGAGTCGTCGACCGGGACGACGGGGACCATGTTGGCGCCGGCGAAGCAGATGGCGAGGAGCTCGCCGTCCTCCTCGTAGCCCCAGAGCGCCCCACCCGCCGAGCGGAGGGACTTGCCGACTGCCTGTTCGAGCCGCGCCGTCGCGAGGACCGAGCCCACCGCATCCCTGGCGCACACGCCCAGAGCGCTCTGGAGGTCGACGTCCCCGAGGACGCGACCTCCGGCCCGACCGTCGAGCAGAGCAGCGCGGCGTTGCACCATGGGTAGATCCTGCACCACAGGTGTCCGCTTCACCCGGTCTCTGACGCGTCGATCGAGTGAACGTTGGGTGCGGGCACCCCTCAGCCGACGGTGACGACCGGTGACCCGTCGCCCGACTCGACGGGGTCCATGCTCTCCGCGAGGCGCATGGCCTCCTCGATGAGGGTCTCGACGATGAGCGCCTCCGGCACGGTCTTGATGACCTCACCGCGGACGAAGATCTGGCCCTTGCCGTTGCCCGACGCGACGCCGAGGTCGGCCTCGCGGGCCTCGCCGGGCCCGTTGACGACGCAACCCATGACGGCGACGCGCAGCGGGACCTCCATGCCCTCCAGGCCGGCGGTGACGCGCTCCGCGAGCGAGTACACGTCGACCTGGGCGCGTCCGCACGAGGGGCAGGACACGATCTCGAGCTTGCGGGGCCGCAGGTTGAGCGACTGCAGGATCTGGATCCCGACCTTGACCTCCTCGACCGGAGGGGCGGACAGGGAGACGCGGATGGTGTCGCCGATGCCCTTGCTCAGCAGCGCCCCGAAGGCCGTGGCGGACTTGATGGTCCCCTGGAACGCCGGGCCGGCCTCGGTCACGCCGAGGTGCAGCGGCCAGTCGCCGCGCTCGGAGAGCAGCTCGTAGGCGCGCACCATGATGACCGGGTCGTTGTGCTTGACCGAGATCTTGAAGTCGCGGAAGCCGTGCTCCTCGAAGAGCGACGCCTCCCAGACGGCCGACTCGACGAGCGCCTCCGGAGTGGCCTTGCCGTACTTGGCCAGCAGGCGCGGGTCCAGCGAGCCGGCGTTCACGCCGATCCGGATCGAGCAGCCGGCGTCGGTCGCCGCCTGCGCGATCTCCTTGACCTGGTCGTCGAACTTCCGGATGTTGCCCGGGTTGACCCGGACGGCCGCGCAGCCGGCGTCGATGGCCTTGAAGACGTACTTCGGCTGGAAGTGGATGTCCGCGATCACCGGGATCTGCGACTTGTGCGCGATCGCCGGGAGCGCGTCAGCGTCGTCCTGGGTGGGGACCGCGACGCGCACGATGTCGCAGCCCGCAGCCGTCAGCTCCGCGATCTGCTGCAGCGTCGAGTTGATGTCGGTGGTCTGCGTCGTGCACATCGACTGGACGCTGACCGGGGCGTCCCCGCCGACCTCGACCTTGCCGACCTTGATCTTGCGGGTCTTGCGCCGCGGGGCCAGTACCAGGGGGGGCGCCTCCGGCATGCCGAGGCTGATCGGGATGCTCACGCCGCCATCATCGCACCCGGCACGTCACGCGCCTGCCCCCGGGGGTCCGGTGTGCACGAGATCACCCCAGGGCCCACACCGATCAGATCTGCACCGGGTTGACGATGTCGGCGTACACGAGCAGCAGCCCGACCGCGCCGAGCACCACGAAGACCGAGTACGCGAGCGGCACCAGCTTGGCCGAGTCGAACGGGCCCGGGCGCGGCAGGCCGCGCAGGCGGGCGACCTGGCGCCGGCCACCCTCCCAGAGCGCGGCGGCGACGTGCCCGCCGTCGAGCGGCGGCAGCGGGATGAGGTTGAAGACGAAGAGCGCGATGTTCAGGGCCGCCAGCATCTGCAGCAGCGACGCGGCCTTGATCTCCCAGTCGATGCCGTCGCTCGCCGCGATCTCGCCGGCGAACCGGCCGATGCCGACCACGCCGACCACGCTGTTGACGTCGCGCGGGGTGTCGTTCACCTCCGCCTGGACCAGGTCGACCACCCGGGCAGGCAGCGTCGCGACCACGGTGATCGTCTGCCACGTGGTGCTGGCGACGACGCCCGGGACGGTGAGCACGGACTGCGGCTGCAGCTCGCTCTTCGGGGAGACCCCGAGGAAGCCGACCTGCTGCGTCACGGGGTTGCCGTCCGCGTCGACGACCATCTCGTCGTTCTCGTCGAACGTGGGACGGTCCGCGACGACCGGCGTGACCGTGAGGTCCACGGTCGCACCGTCCCGCTCGACGACGACGGGCACCGACTCCGTGCCGGTGCTCCTGATCAGCGCCGCGAGCTGGTCCCACGACTCGATCGCGGTGCCGTCGTAGGACACGACCGTGTCACCGGGCTTCAGGCCGGCCGCGGCGCCGGGCGCGGCCTCGTCGGAGGACGTGCAGCCGCGCGTCTGGTCGGCGCTGGCCGGGATCACGCACTGCGAGACGGACTCGAGAGTGGTGCTCGCGCCGGGCAGGCCGAAGCCGACGAGCACGATGCCCATGAGGACGAACGCGATCAGCAGGTTCATGACCGGTCCGCCGAGCATCACGACCAGCTTCTTCGGCGTGGACAGGTGGTAGAAGGCGCGGGAGTCCTCGCCGGGGCGGATCTCCTCGGCGCTGGCCTGACGGGCGTCGCGCGCGAGCCGCCCGGGCCACGACTTCGCGGGCGGGTTGCCCACGGCGGCGTCGGGCGGGTACATACCGACCAGGCGCACGTAGCCGCCCAGCGGGATCGCCTTGAGACCGTACTCCGTCTCCCCCTTGGTGCGGGACCAGAGCGTCGGGCCGAAGCCGACCATGTAGTGGCTCACCCGCACGCCGAACTTCTTGGCGGGCACCATGTGGCCGACCTCGTGGAGCCCGATGGACAACAGCAGGACCACCACAACGATCAGCACGCCGATCAGGTATGCCATCTACCCCTCCGTCACCAGTCCGCACGTCGCCTGGGCGCGTCCGGGGGCGGGTCCACCGACGGCCCGCGGCACCATCCTCTCCCGGCTCCCTGGGAGCGGGCTGAACGCGTGCCCAGGTCACCCGATCGGACCTGCACGGCGCCGCTGTCGGAGCCGTCGGATTCCGTCGCGCCGATGCTTCCCGAACCACGAGATCCGCATTAGCGTCCCCCTATGACCACTGTTTCCACCCCCGTCTCCCCGCTCGAGCAGCGGCGCGTTCTCCGCACCGCGATCCCGGGACCCCTCTCGATCGCGCTCGGCGAGCGCCGTCGGGCGGCGGTGGCCGGGGGCGTGTCGTCGACGCTGCCGGTCTACGTCTCCCGGGCGGCGGGGGCGGTCATCGAGGACGTGGACGGCAACGTGCTGGTCGACCTCGGCTCGGGCATCGCGGTCACGTCCGTCGGCGCGAGCGCGCCCGAGGTCGCCGCGGCGGTCGCGGCCCAGGCCGCCGACTTCACGCACACCTGCTTCATGATCAGCCCGTACGAGGAGTACGTGGCGGTCTGCGAGGGCCTGGCGCGCGTCACGCCGGGCGACCACGACAAGCGGTCGATGCTGGTGAACTCCGGCGCCGAGGCCGTCGAGAACGCCGTCAAGATCGCCCGCCGCGTGACCGGCCGGCCCGCCGTGCTCGTCCTCGACCACGCGTACCACGGCCGCACCAACCTGACGATGGCGATGACCGCGCGGGCCATGCCGTACAAGACCGGGTTCGGCCCGTTCGCGGGCGAGGTGTACCGCGTCCCGGCCTCCTACCCGGTGCGCGACCCCGCGGGCATGACCGGCGAGCAGGCGGCCGCGCGCGCGATCGACGTCGCGGAGCGGCAGGTGGGCGCCGACCAGGTGGCCGCGATCGTGGTCGAGCCGATCCTCGGCGAGGGCGGGTTCGTCGTGCCCGCGCCGGGGTTCCTGCCGGCGCTCGCCGCGTGGGCGAAGGAACGCGGGATCGTGTTCGTCGCCGACGAGGTGCAGACCGGGTTCGCGCGCACCGGGGCGATGTTCGCGAGCGACCACGAGGGCGTCGTGCCGGACCTGATCGCGCTGGCCAAGGGCATCGCCGGCGGGCTGCCGCTCGGCGCCGTCACCGGCCGCGCCGAGCTGCTGGACGCGGTGCACCCGGGCGGGCTCGGCGGCACCTTCGGAGGCAACCCCATCGCCTGCGCGGCCGCGCTGGCATCCCTCGAGATCTACGAGCGCGACGACCTGGCGGGGGCAGCCCGGGCCATCGAGGCGGCCGCGCTGCCCCGGCTCACGGCGGCGTTCGCCGACGTGCCCGCGGTGGCCGAGGTGCGCGGCCGGGGCGCGATGCTCGCGCTCGAGCTGGTCCGGCCGGGCACGCTCGAGCCCGACAAGGCCGCCGCGCAGAAGGTCGCCGCCGCCTGCGCCGCCCAGGGCGTGCTGGTGCTGACCTGCGGCACGTGGGGCAACGTCCTGCGCCTGCTCCCGCCGCTGGTCATCGGGCTCGACCTGCTCGACGAGGCGCTGACCGTCCTCGAGGACGCGGTCCGGTCCCTCTAGGCGGAGGGCTCGCGCTCCTCCAGGCCCCACGGCGAGCCGTAGCCCTCGGGCTTCGGTGCGGCCAGCAGCTCGAGGAACGGGACCGCGTCGAACGCCTCCGGCCCGAGCACGCCGGCGCCGGACCACGTGCCGGCCGCCAGCAGCTCGAGCGCGACCACGGGGTTGACGGCCGTCTGCCACACGACGCACTGCGCGCCGTACTCGGCCATGGACCACGCGTTGTCGACCAGGTGGTAGAGGTAGACCTCGCGCGGGGCGCCGTCCGTGCCGGTGCCCGTGACCAGCAGGCCGGCGCACGTCGAGCCGGTCATGCGCGGGCCGATGGTCGCCGGGTCGGGCAGTGCCGCGGCGACGACGTCACGCGGGCTGACCGCGACACCGCGCACGGTGACCGGCTCGGTCCGGTCGAGGCCCAGGCGGTGCAGCGTCTGCAGCACGCCGATGAACTCCTCGCCCAGGCCGTACTTGAACGTCACCTTCCGGGCGTCCACCCACCGGGGCATCAGGAGCACCTCCTCGTGCTCCACGTGCACGCACTCGACGTCACCGATGGGGTCGGGGAACCGGAACACCTCCGGCTCGTGGAACGGCGCGACCGTAAACCAGCCGTCCTCCAGCCCGGAGCCCGCCTCGGCCCGGTCGGCCGACCAGATCACCGGCGGGTTGAGGCACTCCTCGATCGTCGTCCAGATGGAGAACGACGGGGCGAAGATCGGCTCGCCGTCGTCGCCGCGCACCTCGAGGTTGGCGCCGTCCCGCACGCCGAGCTCGTCGATCGCGCTGAACAGGTGGTCCGCCGCGTACCGCGCGAACACGTCCGACAGGCCCGGCTCCACGCCGATGCCGACGAGTGCGAGCTGCCCGGCGTCCGCCCAGTCGGCGGCCTGCGCGAACTGCTCGTCGCCCAGCTTCACGCCCGGCAGCTCGTACGGGCGTTCCGGGTGAGCGTGCGAGAGCGACATCGCCATGTCGAGGTAGTGGGCACCGGCGGCGCGCACGCCCTCGAAGATCGGCAGCACGAACCTCGGGTCGACGGCGTTGAGCACGTGCGTCGCGCCGTGCTCCCGGACCAGCGCCTCCACCGCGCTCGCGCTCGAGGCGTCGACGACCGCCGCGACGAACCTGCCGCCCACGACGTCGTGCGCGCTCGCCGCCTCGACCGTGCGCTGCGACCGCCCGAGGTCCACGTCGGCCACCACGAGCCGCTCGAAGAACCGCCGACGTGCCGCGATCCGGGCGACCGCGTCGCCCACGCCACCAGAACCGACCACCAGGATCCGCACGAGAACTGCCTCCGACCTCACCGTGCCCGGAGCCGCTTGCTCCGCGCGTAGCCGAGCACCTGGACCAGGACCACGATCACGAGGGCCAGGACGAACATGAACGAGCTGATGACGTTGGCCTGCGGAGGGATGCCGCGGGTCGCGCTCACGTAGACGAACTTCGGGAACGTCGTGTACGCGCCCGACGCGAAGTTGGTGACGATGAAGTCGTCGAAGCTGAGGCTGAATGCGAGCAGGGCAGCGGCGGCGATGCCCGGCAGCAGGAGCGGGAACGTCACGCGCCAGAACGCCTGCCACGGCGAGGCGTACAGGTCGGCCGCGGCCTCCTCGAGCGCGGGGTCGAGGCTCGACACCCGGGCCTTCACGGTCACCACGACGAAGCTGATGCAGAACATCACGTGCGCCGCGACGACGGTGCCGAACCCGAGCGGCACGCGCACCGAGAGGAACTGGGCCAGCAGGGCCGCGCCGAGCACGACCTCGGGCGTGGACATCGGCAGGAAGATGAGGAGGTTGGTCAGGGAGCGCCCGCGGAAGCGGAACCGGACCAGCGCGATGGCCACGAGCGTGCCGAGCGCCGTCGCGACGAGCGTCGAGACCAGCCCGACCTGCAGCGAGTTGGCGAACGCCTCGCACACCTGGGGCGCGCCGCAGGGGTTCTGCCAGTTGTCCAGCGTGAAGCCGCGCCACACGAGGTTGGTCTTGCCGGCGTCGTTGAACGAGAACGCGACCGTGTAGGCCACCGGGACCAGCAGGTACACGAAGGCGAGCGCCGCGAAGATCGGCACGATCATGTCCCCGAGCCGGCGACGCGGCGTGCGACGCGCGGGGGCGACGGCCCTCGGTGCCGTCGTCGCCGAGACGGGCTCGAGCACCGCCGTCACAGCAGGTCCTCGGTCCCGGCGCGCCGGATGTACGCGCCGACCAGCAGCAGGATCGCCACCATGAGCACGACCGACAAAGACGCGGCGGTCGGGTAGTCGAGCACCTTGAAGAACCGCGCGTCGATGACCTGACCGACCATCGTCGTGTTCGTGTTGTTGCCGAGCAGCGAGGCGTTCACGTAGTCGCCCGCCGCCGGGATGAACGTGAGCAGCGTGCCGGCGACGACCCCGGGCATCGACAACGGCCAGGTGACCGTGCGGAACGTGGTGGTCGGCGAGGCGTACAGGTCCGCGCCCGCCTCGAGCAGCCGGGAGTCGAGCCGCTCCAGCGCCGCGAAGATCGGCAGCACCATGAACGGCAGGAAGTTGTACGTCAGGCCGCAGACCACGGCGAACGGCGTCGCGGTGAGCCGGGCGTCCGGGGGAAGCAGGTGCAGGAAGTGCAGGACCGCGACCACGAGCGAGTCGTCGGCCAGGATCTGCTTCCACGCGATCGTCCGCAGGATGAAGCTGGTGAAGAACGGCGCCACGACGAGCACGAGCAGGAGGCCCTGCAGCAGCTTGCGCCCCCGCGCCCGGACCGCGATCACGTAGGCCATCGGGTAGCCGATCACCAACGCGGCGCCCGTGGCCAGGAGCGCGAACCAGAAGGAGCGCAGGATCGTCGGCCAGAACTGGGCGATGGCGTCGACGTAGTTCTGCCAGTGGAACGCGGGCTGGTACTGACCGACGTCGCCGCCGGGCACCGGGACGTACAGCGACGTCGCCAGCAGCGCACCGACCGGCACGACGAAGAAGAGCACCAGGTACAGCAGCCCCGGGCCGAGCAGGACGAGGTGGGCGCGCTGCGCGGTGCGGCGGGGCGGCGGCGCGTCCGGGCCGCTGGCGACGCTGTCGCCCAACGCGGCTGCGATGCTCACGGCTCGTCGTCCAGGTCGACCGTGCCCTCGTCGGCGGCCTGCGCGCCGTCCAGGCCGAACGTGAAGTCGACGGCCCAGGCGAGGCGCACGGACGAGCCCACCGTGACGGTGGCACCGCCGAGGAGGTTCTGCGCGAAGACCCCGAACGTGCCCATCCCGGGGACCTCGACCTGGTACTGCGTGCTGACGCCCATGAACGACACGTCGGTGACGATCCCGGGCCCGAGGACGTTCTCCTCGCTTCCGGGGTCCTGGTCGTCGACGAGCAGCCGCATCTTCTCGGGCCGGGCGCCGACGAGCACGGCACCCTCGGTGCTCACGGCCCGGGACTCGGGCACGAGGATGCGCGTGCCGCCGACGTCCACCCCGAGCAGGCCGCGCTTCGTCAGCCGCTCGGTGACGGTCCCGGCGACCAGGTTGGACTGCCCGAGGAAGTTGGCCACGAAGGCGGTGCGCGGCAGCTCGTAGAGATCGGCCGGCGAGCCCATCTGCTCGATCCGGCCGTGGTTCATCACCGCGACCGTGTCGGCCATCGTCATGGCCTCCTCCTGGTCGTGCGTGACGTGCACGAACGTGAGCCCGACCTCGGTCTGGATGCGCTTGAGCTCGAGCTGCATCTGCCGGCGGAGCTTCAGGTCGAGCGCGCCGAGCGGCTCGTCGAGGAGCAGGAGCGACGGGCGGTTCACCAGGGCGCGAGCGAGCGCGACGCGCTGCTGCTGGCCGCCGGAGAGCTGGGCCGGCTTGCGGTCGGCGAGGTGGCCCAGCTCGACCAGGTCCAGGCCGTCGGCCACGCGCTTCGCGATGCCGTCGGCGCGCGAGCGCTTGAGCCCGAACGCCACGTTCTCCCCCACGGTCAGGTGCGGGAACAGCGCGTAGCTCTGGAACACGGTGTTCACCGGTCGCTGGTGCGCCCGCGTGCCGGTGACGTCCCGGCCGCCGATCGACAGGGTGCCCGCGCTCGGTTGCTCGAGACCGGCCACCATCCGCAGGGTCGTCGTCTTGCCGCAGCCCGACGGGCCGAGCAGGGCGAAGAACGACCCCGAGGGCACGGTGAGCGTGAGGTCGTCCACCGCGACGAACGAGCCGAACTCCTTGGTGACGCCCACGATCTCGAGCGCGGCGCCCCCCGAGGCCGCCGTGGCGTCCGCCACGGCATCGGTCGACGTGCTGGTCATGCGCCGATCACGGTGAGGAACTCGCCGTTGTAGCGCTCCTCCTCGTCGGGCGTCAGCGTCCGGAACACGCTGACCTTGGACAGGATCTCCTCGGTCGGGAAGATGTAGGGGTTCTCCGCGAGGTCCGGGTCGATCTTCTCCATCTCCTCGCGGGCACCCTCGACGGGGGTGATGTAGTTGACCCATGCCGCGACCTGCGCCGCGACCGCCGGGTCGTAGTAGTAGTTCATGAGGTCCTCGGCGTTGCCCAGGTGCGGCGAGCCGACGGGCACCATCAGGTTGTCGCTCCACAGCGTGCCGCCGGCCTCGGGGATGGCGAACTCGAACTTGTCGTCCGCCTCGTAGTTGAGCGACGTGATGTCGCCCGACCAGCCGATGACCGCGATCGCGTCGCCCGACGCCAGGTCCTGCGTGTACGCGTTGCCGCGGACCTGGCGGATGTGGCCGGAGTCGATCTTGCCCTTGAGGATCTCGAGCGCGCCGTAGAAGTCGTCGTCGCTCCAGTCGCCCGACGGGTCGACGCCCTGGTCGAGCATGATGATGCCCATCGTGTCGCGCATCTCCGAGAGGACCTCGACGCGCCCCGCCAGCTCGGGCGCCCACAGGTCGCTCAGCGTGTGCACCCCGCTCGGCACCTTCTCCTTGTCCCACGCGAAGCCCGCGAAGCCCGACTGCCACGTGAGCGAGTGCTTGCGGCCCGGGTCGAAGTCGACGTTCGCCAGGTTGGGCAGGATGTTGGCGGCGTTCGGGATCCGCTCCTTGTCCAGCTCCTGGGTGTAGCCGAGCCGGATCATCCGCGCCGCCATCCAGTCGGTCAGCGTGACGATGTCGTACCCGATGTCCTGGCCGTTCTTCAGCTGGCCCGAGACCTTGCCGTAGAACGAGTCGTTGTCGTCGATGTCCTCGGCGTACGTGGCCTTGAGTCCGCTCTGCTTCTCGAACTCGACGAGCGTCGGGTAGGCCGTGCCGTCCTCGTCCTGGTCGAGGTACTGCGTCCAGTTCGCCCAGCGGACGACCTTGTCGCTGCCCGAGACGTCCTTGGCCGTCTCCGTGGTCCCGGAGGGCGAGCCGGTGCCGCAGGCCGCCAGCAGCGCCCCGGCGCCCGCCGTGCCCAGGGCACCGATGAGGAACGATCGCCGCGACAGGTTGGCCCGTTGCGCCTGGGCGACGAGAGCGCGCACGCGCGGGTCGGCCGGGGCGGGTCGGCGGAGGGGGCTCATGAGGCTCCTAGGGTGCCGGAGGGGGCCGCCGGTGACGGCGGTCGGTGGATCTTCGCAAACAGACAGCCGTCCAGCAAGGAATCCGTCGTGGAAACACCCGTCCGCAACGAAAATGTTGCACGGATGGAACATGCGGATCCTGTATCCGTCGACTTACGCGTCGAAAGCCGACATGACGTGCTTGATCCGGGTGTAGTCCTCGAAGCCGTACATCGAGAGGTCCTTGCCGTAGCCCGAGTGCTTGAAGCCGCCGTGGGGCATCTCCGCGACGAACGGGATGTGGGTGTTGATCCAGACCACGCCGAAGTCGAGCGCGCGGGACATCCGCAGCGCCCGGCCGTGGTTCTGCGTCCACACCGAGCTCGACAGCCCGTAGCGCACGCCGTTGGCCAGCGCGATCGCCTCGTCCTCGTCGGTGAACGTCTGGACGGTGATGACCGGGCCGAAGATCTCGTCCTGCACGGCCTCGTCGTCCTGGCGCAGGCCGTCGACGACCGTGGCCTCGACGAAGTAGCCCGCGTCACCCACGCGGTGGCCGCCGGCCACGATCGACGCGTGGTCGGGGAGCCGGTCGAGGAAGCCCGTGACGCGCTCGAGCTGGAGGGCGTTGTTGACCGGGCCGAACGCGACGTCCGGATCGTCCGGCATCCCCGTCCGCTGGCCCTTGGCCGCCTCGGCGAGGGCCGCGACGAAGTCGGCGCGCACCGACGCGTGCACCAGCACGCGCGTGGCGGCCGTGCAGTCCTGACCGGCGTTGTAGTAGCCGGCGCCGGCGATGCCCTCGGCGGCCGCGGCGAGGTCCGCGTCGGCGAACACGATCACCGGGGCCTTGCCGCCGAGCTCGAGGTGCACGCGCTTGACGTTGGCCGCGGCGGCCTCGGCCACCTGGGAGCCGGCGCGGACCGAACCGGTGATGGCCACCATGTCGGGGCGCTGGTGGGAGACGAGGGCGCGACCGGTGTCGCGGTCGCCGCAGATCACGTTGAGGACGCCCGGGGGAAGCACCTCGGCCGCGACCTGCCCGAGCAGCAGCGTCGAGGCCGGCGTCGTGTCGGACGGCTTGAGCACGATCGTGTTGCCCGCCGCGAGCGCCGGGGCGATCTTCCAGATGGCCATCATCAGCGGGTAGTTCCACGGGGTGACCTGGCCGACGACGCCGACCGGCTCCCGGCGCACCCATGACGTGTGGCCGGCCATGTACTCCCCCGCGCTGAGCCCGTCGAGCACGCGCGCGGCGCCGGCGAAGAAGCGCAGCTGGTCCACGCACGGCGGCACCTCGTCCGTGGCGGTCAGGTGCAGCGGCTTGCCGGTGTTGCGCGACTCGACCGCGACGAACTCGTCGGCCCGCGCCTCGACGGCGTCGGCCAGCCGCAGGAGCGCGAGCTGGCGCTCGGCGGGCGTCGTGCGGCCCCACGTCGTGAACGCCTCCGAGGCCGCGCCGTACGCGGCGTCGACGTCCTCGGCCCCCGAGAGGGGCGCGCGGGCGTACTCCACCCCGGTCGAGGGGTCGATGACGGACGTCGTGCGGCCGTCCGCGGCGGGGCGCTGCGCGCCACCGATCACGTTCCGCAGCTCGAGCGTCTGGTCGGGGGCCTGGCTCACGGGAGTCTCCTCACAGTCGGTGGGCCGCACGCTACGCCGCAACGGGTCCGCGCGGGAGGTCTGGACGGGGCATTCGGCCAATCGGAGGGGCACGGACGCCGAAATCAGAAGTTCACACGGCCTGTCGCAACGGATTCCTTGCATTGAGGCGCCCGGCCGACCACCATCGGCGGGTGGGCACACGCAGACCAGCACCGGGGCACCCGGCACTCGACGACGTCTCGAAGGCGATCGTCGAACAGCTCCAGGAGGACGGACGGCGCCCCTACGCCGCCATCGGCAAGGCGATCGGCCTGTCGGAGGCCGCCGTCCGGCAGCGCGTGCAGCGCCTGACCGACTCGGGCGTCATGCAGATCGTCGCCGTCACGGACCCCCTGCAGGTCGGGTTCACGCGGCAGGCGATGATCGGGCTGAAGTGCGAGGGCGACCTGTCCGTCGTCGCGGACGCGCTGGCGGAGCTGCCCGAGGTGGACTACGTCGTCATCACCGCCGGGGGCTTCGACCTGCTCTGCGAGATCGTGTGCGAGGACGACGACCACCTGCTCGAGGTCCTCAACCAGAAGATCCGTTCGCTCCCCGGCGTCCGGACCACCGAGACGTTCGTGTACCTGCGGCTGCGCAAGCAGCTCTACAACTGGGGGACCCGATGAGCACCACACCTCGCGGCACCGACCGTTCCGAGGCTGCCAGGTCCCACCTCTGGGGCCACTTCACCCGGCAGAGCGCCTGGGACCACGGCGTCCCGACGATCGTGCGCGGCGAGGGCCACCACATCTGGGACGACCAGGGCCGCAAGTACATCGACGGGCTCTCGGGACTCTTCGTCGTGCAGGCCGGGCACGGCCGGGCCGAGCTGGCCGAGGCCGCACGGGTCCAGGCCGAGCAGCTCGCGTTCTTCCCGCTGTGGTCGTACGCCCACCCGCAGGCCATCGACCTCGCGGAGCGCCTGGCCGCCTACGCGCCCGGCACCCTGAACCACGTCTTCTTCACCACGGGCGGCGGCGAGGCCGTCGAGACCGCCTGGAAACTGGCCAAGAACTACTTCAAGCTCACCGGCAAGCCCAACAAGTACAAGGTGATCTCGCGCGCGATCGCCTACCACGGCACGCCGCACGGGGCCTTGTCGATCACCGGTCTGCCGGCGCTCAAGGAGCAGTTCGAGCCGCTGGTCCCCGGCGCGCACAAGGTGCCGAACACCAACGAGTACCGCGCGCCGGAGCACCTGCGCGGCGACCCGAAGGCGTTCGGGCGCTGGGCCGCCGACCGCATCGGCGAGGCCATCGAGATGGAGGGGCCCGACTCCGTCGCGGCCGTGTTCCTCGAGCCCGTCCAGAACGCCGGCGGCTGCTTCCCGCCGCCGCCCGGGTACTTCGAGCGGGTCCGCGAGATCTGCGACCAGTACGACGTCCTGCTGGTCTCCGACGAGGTCATCTGCGCGTTCGGGCGCATCGGCTCGATGTTCGCGTGCGACGACTTCGGGTACGTCCCGGACATGATCACGTGCGCGAAGGGGTTGACCTCGGGCTACTCCCCCATCGGGGCGCTCATCGCTTCGGACCGCTTGTACGAGCCGTTCGCCAAGGGCAACGCGTCGTTCGCGCACGGCTACACGTTCGGCGGGCACCCCGTGTCCGCGGCCGTCGCCAACGCCAACCTCGACCTCTTCGAGCGCGAGGGCCTGAACCAGCACGTCAAGGAGTCCGCACCCGCCTTCCGGCGTTCGCTGGAGGGCCTGCTCGACCTGCCGATCGTCGGCGACGTCCGCGGCGAGGGGTTTTTCTACGGGATTGAGCTGGTCAAGGACAAGGCCACCCGCGAGACGTTCGACGACGACGAGAGCGAGCGTCTGCTGCGCGGGTTCCTGTCCGGGGCCCTGTACGACGCCGGCCTGTACTGCCGGGCCGACGACCGCGGCGACCCGGTCATCCAGCTCGCGCCGCCGCTGACGTGCGGGCAGGCCGAGTTCGACGAGATCACCGGCATCCTGCGGGGCGTGCTGACCGAGGCGTGGGCGCGCCTGTGACGGCTCCCCTCTCGCTCTGGTTCGACCAGCTCGACGACCTCGACCCCCTGGACCCGCTCGACGGGGACGCGCAGGCCGACGTCGTCATCGTGGGCGCGGGGCTGACGGGGCTGTGGACCGCGTACTACCTGCTCGAGGCGGACCCGTCGCTGGACGTGCTCGTGGTCGAGGCGCAGGTCGCGGGGTTCGGGGCGAGCGGGCGCAACGGCGGCTGGTGCTCCGCGCTGCTGCCGGTGTCCGGCGACGAGCTCGCCCGCGCGCACGGGCACGACGCCGCCGCCGCGATGCGCGCGGCGATGCGCGACACCGTGGTCGAGGTGGGCGGCGTGGCCGCGGCCGAGCAGATCGACTGCGGCTTCGCCTTCGGCGGCACCGTCACGCTCGCGCGCAACGGGCCGCAGCTCGAGCGCGTCGCATCGGATGTGGCGACGGACGCGCGGTGGGGCGACGAGTCCCACCTCCTCGACCCCGACGGCGTCGCGGAGCACGTGCGCGCGGCGGGAGTGGTCGGCGGTTCGTACACGCCCGACTGCGCGCGCATCCAGCCCCTCCGACTGGTCCGGGGGCTGCTCGAGGTGGTGCTGTCCCGCGGCGCCCGCGTGGCCGAGGGCACGCGCGCCCTGCGCCTCTCGCCGCGGGCGGTCGTCACGGACCACGGCATCGTGCGCGCCCGGTTCGTGGTGCGGGCGACCGAGGCCTGGAGCGCCCACCTGCCGGGCTCTCGTCGCGACGTCGCGCCGGTGTACTCGCACATGATCGCTACCGAGCCGTTGCCGCCCGAGGTCTGGGCCGAGATCGGGCTCTCCCGCGCGCAGACGTTCACCGACGCCCGGCACCTCATCGTCTACGGCCAGCGGACCACCGACGACCGGCTCGCCTTCGGGGGCCGCGGCGCCCCGTACCACCTGGGCTCGTCGATCCTGCCCGCGTACGACCGGACCGGGTCCACCGCGGCGCACCTGCACCGCGAGCTGGTCGACCTGTTCCCCGTCCTCGACCGCGCGGAGATCACGCACCACTGGGGCGGCCCGCTCGGCGTGCACCGCGACTGGCAGCCGTCGGTCGGGCTCGACCCCGACACGGGGATCGGCTGGGCCGGCGGGTACGTGGGGGACGGCGTCGCGCTGACCAACCTGGCCGGCCGGACGCTGGCCGACCTGATCAGCGGCGCGGACAGCCCGCTCGTCCGGCTGCCGTGGGTCGACCACCGGTCCCCCGCCTGGGAGCCCGAGCCGGTGCGGTGGGCCGGCATCACCGCGACCCGTCGCGCCACGGTGTGGGCGGACCGCACGGAGACCCGGACCGGCCGCCCGAGCCGCCTCGGCGGCCTGCTCCACCAGGTGCTCGGCCACTGAGGCCGCGCGAGTCCGCGGCCGCCGGGCCCGGGAATGCGAAGGATCGGGCCGTTCTTCGACCGGATCCGTCGAAATCCCTCAGGCCCGCGCCAGGAGCTCGTGCGCCCGGGCCCGCGCCCACGTCTCCGCCGCGAGGACGGCGTCCAGGGTCAGCGCGTCCGGTGCGGTGCCGTCGTGCTCGCCCAGCACCCGCTCGACCGTCGACACGATGTCGAGGAAGCCGATGCGCCCGGCGAGGAACGCCTCGACGCACTCCTCGTTCGCCGCGTTGTAGACCGCCGGGTGGGTGGCTGACGCGGCGACGGTCTCGCGCGCGAGCCGCACCGCGCCGAAGACCTCCTCGTCCAGGGGCTCGAACGTCCACGCGGTCGCCTGCGTCCAGTCGCACGGCGGCGCGACGTCCGCGACGCGGTCCGGCCACGACAGCCCGAGCGCGATCGGCAGCCGCATGTCGGGTGGCGACGCCTGCGCGAGGGTCGACCCGTCGACGAACTCGACCATCGAGTGCACGACCGACTGCGGGTGCACGACGACGGTGATGTCTTCGACCGGGACGTCGAAGAGCAGGTGCGCCTCGATGAGCTCGAGGCCCTTGTTCATGAGGGTCGAGGAGTTGATCGTCACGACCGGTCCCATCGACCACGTCGGGTGCGCGAGCGCCTGCTGCGGGGTCACGGCCTTGATGTCGTCGTGCGACCAGCCGCGGAACGGGCCACCGGACGCCGTGAGGATCAGCCGCCGCACCTCGGGGTGCGTCCCACCGCGGAGCGCCTGCGCGATCGCGGAGTGCTCCGAGTCCACCGGCACGATCTGGTCCGGCCGCTGCCGCGCGGCGTGCACGAGCCGCCCGCCGACGACGAGCGACTCCTTGTTGGCCAGCGCGAGCGTGCTGCCGGCGCGCAGGGCCGCGAGCGTCGGGCCCAGCCCGACCGAGCCGGTGACCCCGTTGAGCACCACGTCGGCGCCGCGGCCGGCCAGGTCGGTCGACGCGTCCGGGCCGACGAGGACCTCGACACCCGGGAGCGCGTCGCGCAGCGGACCCTCGGCGCGCGGATCCGCGACGGCGACCACGGGCACGCCGAGCTCACGCGCCTGCCGGGCGAGCAGGTCGACGTCCCCGCCACCCGCGGACAGGCCGACGACGGAGAACCGGTCCGGGTTGCGGGTGATGACGTCGACGGCCTGGGTGCCGATCGATCCGGTGGACCCGAGGAGGACGACGCTGCGCTGTGTCACGGTGCCCATCTTCGTGCATCGCCCGTGGCAGGATCGCCGCATGCCCGCTCCCGCGACGCCCCAGGGCTCGTCGACCCGCCTGCTCGTGCTGGGGTGCGTACGGATCTTCCAGCCCGTGCACGGCTACTTCCTGCGCCGCGAGCTGGTCAGCTGGGAGGTCGACCGGTGGGCGCACGTGCACCCGGGGTCGATCTACAACGCGCTCAAGTCGCTGACCCGGGCGGGCCTCCTCGAGGAGGTGGGCGTGGTGGCCGAGGGCCCGCGACCGCCGCGGACGACGTACCGGCTGACCGCGGCCGGCGAGGACGAGTTCCTCTCGCTGGTCCGCACGGGCCTGCTCACGGTCGACGATCCGACGCTGTTCCTCACCGCGGTCAACATGGCGTTCGCGCTGCCCCGGGACGAGGTCGTCCGCGCCGTCGAGACGCGGGTGCGACTCCTGGAGGACCTGCTGTCCTCGCTGGCCACGCAGATCGAGGAGATCCTCGGGGCGAAGGACACCCCCGACACGGCGACCGAGGTGGCCCGGCTGATCACCGCCCGGACCCGCGGCGAGCTCGAGTGGGCGGCGGGCTATCTCGACCGCGTGCGCGGCGGCGCGTACGCGTTCCAGGGCGAGCCGCCGCTGTGGAACCCGACCCCGGAACAGCTCGAGGTCGCCCGCGCGGCGGGCGTCGGCCCGTGGGTCGTCTACGCGATGACCGACGAAGACACGTAATAGTCAAGGTTGACGAGTAATAGATCATCTTGAATACTGGGGTCTTCATCCGAAGGAGACCCCGCATGATCCATGCCCGCGGCCTGGCCCGCACCTACAAGACCCGCCGAGGGGACGTCGACGCCGTGCGCGGTGTCGACCTCGACGTCGAGGCCGGCGAGATCGTCGGCTTCCTCGGCCCCAACGGCGCCGGGAAGACCACCACCCTGCGCATGCTCACCACCCTGCTGCGCCCGACGCGCGGCGAGGCGACCGTGGCCGGCGCCGACCTTCGTCGCGACCCCGGCGCCGTCCGCCGCCGCATCGGGTACGTCGCGCAGTCCGGCTCGACGTCGGGCGAGGCCCGCGCCGGCGAGGAGGTCATCGACCACGCGCTGCTCTACGGCGTCGAGCGCACGGTCGCCGCCGCCCGCGGCCGCGAGCTGTTCGACCAGCTCGAGCTCGACGGCCTCTGGGACCGCAAGTGCTCGTCGCTGTCCGGCGGCCAGCGCCGCCGCCTCGACATCGCGATGGGCCTGATCCACACCCCGCGGCTCGTGTTCCTCGACGAGCCGACCACGGGCCTCGACCCCCAGGCGCGCGCGAACCTTTGGACGCACGTGCGTGGGCTGCGCGACGAGCGCGGCAGCACCGTGTTCCTCACCACGCACTACCTCGACGAGGCCGACGCCCTGTGCGACCGGATCCTCGTCATCGACCACGGCACGATCGTGGCCCAGGGCTCGCCCGAGGAGCTCAAGCAGCGGGTCAGCGGCGACGCCGTCCTGCTCAGCGCGTCCCAGCCCGCCGACGTCGCCCGCATCGCGGCGATCGCCGCCCAGCTGCCCGGAGCGGACGCACCCACCGTCGACGGCTCGCTGGTCGAGGTCCGCGTCCCGCAGGGCCGCACCCTGATCTCGGGCCTGCTCCGGTCCCTGGACGCCGAGGGACTCGAGCTCGACGGGGTCGAGCTGCGCCGGCCGACCCTCGACGACGTCTTCCTCACCCTGACGGGCCGCTCCCTGCGCGACGGCGAGAGCTCGCAGCAGACCACCACCGACGGAGCCGCAGCATGACCGCCATCGCCACCACCCCCACGTTCACCGACGAGCAGAGCGGCCGGAATACGTTCGTCCGCGACACCCTGACCGTGTTCCGGCGCGCCATGCGGATCTCGCTGCGCAATCCCGTCTGGTCCGTCATGGGGCTCCTGCAGCCGGTGCTCTACCTGTCGTTGTTCGGCCCGCTGCTCGAGCCGCTCGCCCCCCAGCTGGGCGCCACCAACGCGTACCAGCTGTTCGTGCCGGGCCTGCTCGTGCAGCTCGGCATGTTCGGCGCGCTCTTCGTCGGCTTCGGACTCATCGGCGAGTGGCGCGACGGCGTCATCGAGGCCGAGCGGGTCAGCCCCGCACCGCGATCCGCGCTCGTGCTCGGTCGGGTGCTGCGCGACGTGATCGTCGTCGCCGTGCAGGGCGTCGTGCTCGTGTCGGTCGCGTTCCTGTTCGGGCTCGAGGCGCCGTTCTGGGGCATCGTGCTCGGCATCGTCACCGCGGCTCTGCTGGCCGCGGCCTTCGCGTCGGCGTCCTACGCGGTCGCGCTCACGCTCAAGAGCGAGGACGCGCTGGCCCCGCTCATGAACGGCGTCGCGCTGCCGCTGCTCCTGCTGTCCGGCATCCTGCTGCCGATCACCGCGGCCTCCGCGCCGGCGTGGCTCAACACGCTGTCCAACCTCAACCCGATCAAGCACGTGGTCTCGGGCATCCGCGCCCAGTTCAACGGCGACATCGGCACGCCCACCGCCCTGTGGGGCTCCGTCCTGACCATCGTGCTCGCCGGGCTCGGCCTCTGGTTCGGCGCCCGCACGTTCAAGCGCGAGGACGGCTGACGTCCCCAGGAACGACAACGGCCGCGTCCCCTCGTCGGGGACGCGGCCGTTCTCGTTCACGTTCACTCGACGCCGAGCAGCACCTCGACTGCGCGCGCGAGGAACGCGTCGACCGGACCCTCGGCGTAGGCGTTGCGGCCCTTGCGGCGGCGGAACGTCGCGGCCCGCACCTCCGCGGCCGACAGGGGCGTGCCCTTGTCGAAGTAGGCCACCAGGCGCTGGCACAGCTCGTCGACGTCGGCGGGCTCGTAGCCCTGGTGACGACCGTCGGGCGCGGCGAACCGGTCGCCGTCCGGGCGGCCGAGCCGGCCGTAGAGCGTGCGGGCCTGCTCGCTCAGGCGGTTCATCCACGCCTGCTGGCCCTGCGTCGCGATGTACTCCGCCCGCGAGCGTGCGACGAACGCGGCCTCGAGCCGGTCGAGCGCGGCGTCGACGGCCGCGGTGACGTACCCGCCGCGCACCATGTCGAACGCGACCCCGCGCACGTCCTTGCTGGCCAGGCCGCCGGCGGGACCCTGCTCGTAGACCGACCGGGCGTGCGAGAAGAAGTCGTCGACCTCGTCGGGGTCGTACCCCTGCTTCAGACCCGACACGGTCCGGAACATCCCGTCGCTCACTCGTCCTCCTCCGCTGCGAGCTGCCCGCAGGCGCCGTCGATCTCACTGCCGCGGGTGTCCCGGATGGTCGTCGGGATCCCGTGCGCACGCAAGCGTGCCACGAACTCCTGCTCGACCCGGGGATCGCTCGCCGTCCACTTCGAGCCCGGCGTGGGGTTCAGCGGGATCGGGTTGCAGTGCACCCAGCCGCGCCCGCGGGCGTTGAGCTTCTCGCCGAGCAGGTCGGCGCGCCAGGCGTGGTCGTTGATGTCCCGGATCAGCGCGTACTCGATCGAGACGCGCCGGCCGGTGATCTCGAAGTAGCGGTGCGCGGAGTCGAGCGCCTCGTCGACGCTCCACCGCGTGTTGACCGGCACGAGCTCGCTGCGGAGCTCGTCGTCGGGTGCGTGGAGCGACAGCGCGAGGGTCACCGGGATGCCCTCCTTGGCCAGCTTGTCCATCGCCGGGACCATGCCCACGGTCGAGACCGTGACGTTGCGCGCCGACATGCCGAGACCGTCCGGGGTGGGCGCGACGAGCCGGCGCACCGTCTCCATGACCGACTTGTAGTTGGCCAGCGGCTCACCCATGCCCATGAACACGACGTTCGACAGGCGCGTCGGACCGCCCGGCACCTCGCCGTCCGCCAGGGACCGGGCAGCCGCGCGCACCTGCTCGACGATCTCCGCCGTCGAGAGGTTGCGGGTCAGACCCAGCTGGCCCGTCGCGCAGAACGAGCACGCGAGCCCGCAGCCCGCCTGGCTGGACACGCACAGGGTCGTGCGGTTGGCGTAGCGCATGAGGACGGACTCGACCTTGGCGCCGTCGAACAGGTGCCACAGCGTCTTGACCGTCGTGCCCTGGTCCGCCGTCTGGGTGCGGTGGGCGGTCAGCAGCTGCGGGAACAGCCCCTCCACCAGCTTGTCGCGCGTGGCCTTCGGCAGGTCCGTCATCAGCGCGGGGTCGTTGGTCAGGTGGGTGAAGTAGTGCGTCGCCAGCTGCTTGGCGCGGAACGGCTTCTCCCCCAGGTCGGTCACCGCCTCGACGCGCTGCTCGGGCGTGAGGTCGACGAAGTGCTTGGGCGGCTTGCCACGGGGTCCCCGGCTGGGCGAGGACAGGTCGAGGCGCACGGGTGTACCGGTCATCGCGGTACCCCCTCTCAGATAGTTCAGGCGGGCTGGAGGAGGGTGAGGACGACGTACACGGCGGGCGCGGTGAGGACGAGAGAGTCGAGCCGGTCCAGGAGCCCGCCGTGGCCCGGCACCAGCCGGCCCATGTCCTTGAGCTCGAGGTCGCGCTTGAGCAGCGACTCGGCCAGGTCGCCGAGCGTCGCGGTGACGACGGTGGCCAGGCCGAGGACGACACCGACCAGGGGCTCGCCGCCGAAGGCGACCTGCACGCCCACCACGCCGACCACGCAGGCCAGCACGATGGAGCCGGCCAGGCCCTCCCAGGTCTTCTTCGGGCTCACGGACGGCGCGAGCGGGTGCCGGCCGAGCAGCACGCCGACCGTGTAGCCGCCGACGTCGCTGGCAACGCACAGGAGGATGAAGAGCATCACCCGGGACGCGCCGTCGGGCTCCGCGAGCATGAGCATGACGAACCCGCCGAGGAACGGCAGGTACGCGGCCGCGAACGCCCCGGCGGTGGCGTCGCGCAGGGCGGGCTGGCCGCTCCCGTCGAGCACGCGCCAGACGACGACGCCGCCGACCGTCAGCATGAACGCGACGAACAGGGCCTCCGGCCCCGCGGTGTACGCGGAGACCAGGATGCCGATCGCGCCGACGAGCAGCGGCAGCAGCGGCAGGTGGATGGCCCGGCGCGTGAACGCCTGCGCCAGCTCCCACAGCCCCGCGCACACCGCGAGCACGGCGACGACGGCGAACGCTTCCTTGCGGATGAACAGCGACGCGACCACCGCCACGAGCATGGCGACGCCGACGACGATCGCGACCGGCAGGTCACGACCAGGGCGGGGGGTCCGGGTGGCGGCGATGGCTGTCTGGCTCATCAGACCTCGAGGAGCTCGTTCTCCTTGGAGGAGAGCAGGTGGTCGATGAGGTCCACGTGCTTCTTCGTCAGGGCCTCGAGCTCCTTCTCGGCGCGACCGACCTCGTCCTCGCCGGCCTCGCCGTCCTTGACGATCCGGTCCAGCTCCTCCTTGGCGCGGCGGCGCACGTTGCGCACCGAGACGCGGGCGTCCTCGGCCTTGGTCTTGGCGAGCTTGACGAAGTCCTTGCGGCGCTCCTGCGTCAGGGCGGGCAGCACGATGCGGATGACGTTCCCGTCGTTCGTCGGGTTGACGCCGAGGTCGGAGTCGCGCAGCGCCTTCTCGATGGCGGCCGTCGACGACTTGTCGAACGGCGACACGAGGATGGTGCGCGCCTCGGTGACGTTGAAGGACGCGAGCTGCTGCAGGGGCGTCGGGCTGCCGTAGTAGTCGACGAACACCTTGGAGAACATCGCGGCGTTGGCGCGGCCGGTGCGGATCGTCGAGAAGTCCTCCTTGGCGACCTCGACGGCCTTGTCCATCTTCTCTTCAGCCTCGAAGAGGGTCTCGTCGATCACCGGAGCTCCTTCGTGCGAATGGTCGTGGGGGGGTCGTGCTGTGCTTCTCAGTTCGCCGTGATCAGCGTGCCGATCTTCTCACCCTGCAGTGCGCGCGTGACGTTGCCGGCCTCCTCGAGGCCGAACACGCGCATGCGCACGTCGTTGTCGCGGCACAGGCTGAGTGCCGATCCGTCCATCACGCCCAGGTCGTTGACCAGCGCGTCGGTGTAGGTCAGGTGGTCGAGCTTCACGGCGTCGGGGTCCGTCCGCGGGTCGGCCGAGTAGACGCCGTCCACGCCGTTCTTGCCCATCAGCACCTCGTGGCAGTGCGTCTCGAGGGCGCGCTGCACGCTGACCGTGTCCGTCGAGAAGTACGGCATCCCCGCGCCGGCGCCGAAGATCACGACGCGGCCCTTCTCCAGGTGCCGGATGGCCCGCAGCGGGATGTACGGCTCCGCCACCTGGCCCATCGCGATCGCGGTCTGCACGCGTGTGCTCACGCCGGCCTGCTCGAGGAAGTCCTGGAGCGCCAGGCAGTTCATCACCGTGCCGAGCATGCCCATGTAGTCGGCACGGGCACGGTCGAGGCCCCGCTGCGACAGCTCGGCGCCGCGGAAGAAGTTGCCACCGCCGACGACGATCGCCACCTGGACACCGGCCCGGACGGCGACCGCGATCTCGGCGGCGACGCGCTGCACGACGTCCGCCGCGAGGCCCACGTCACCGCCGCCGAACGTCTCGCCCGACAGCTTGAGCAGGACGCGGCGGTCCGGCACGGCCCCGCGCGTCGAGTCCGGGTCCAAGGTCACGGCGCCTCCACAAGAGTCGGATCGGGCTGGTGCGACGGCGGCCCCGACCCCGCAGGGCCGGGGCCACCGTCGATCACTTGAGGTCAGGCTCCCACGCGGTAACGCACGAAGCCCGTCAACGTGCCGCCGGCCTCGGCGAGGACCTGCGCGACCGTCTTCTTGTTGTCCTTGGCGAACGCCTGCTCGAGCAGGACGTTCTCCTTGAAGAAGCCGTTGAGGCGGCCCTCGATGATCTTCGGCAGCGCGGCCTCGGGCTTGCCCTCGTTGCGGGCCGTCTCCTCGGCGATGTGGCGCTCGTTCGCGACGACGTCGGCCGAGACCTCCTCGCGCGTGAGGTACGTGGGCGAGAACGCCGCGATGTGCGTCGCGATGTCCCGGGCCACGCCGGCGCCGGCCGCGTCGGTCGCGACGAGCACGCCGACCTGCGGGGGCAGGTCCTTGCTGACCTTGTGCAGGTAGACCTCGACGTGCTCGCCGGCCACGCGGGCCAGGCGGCGCACGACGACGCGCTCACCCAGGGTGGCGGCCGTCTCGTCGACGATCGTCTGCACGCTGGAGCCGTCGACCTCCGTGGCGAGCAGCGCGTCCGCGTCGCGCGCGGGGCTGTCGACCGCGGCCGCGAGGACGCGGTCCGCGAGGGCGACGAAGTTCGGGCTCTTCGCGACGAAGTCGGTCTCCGAGTTGATCTCGACCAGCACGCCGGTCTGACCCTCACCGTCGGCCGTCGGGCCGACGTGAGCGACGACGAGGCCGTCCGAGGCCGCGCGGCCCTCACGCTTGCCGACGCCCTTCAGGCCCTTGACCCGGATGAGCTCGAGCGCCTTGTCGGAGTCGCCCTCGGCCTCCTCGAGCGCCTTCTTGACGTCCATCATTCCGGCACCGGTCTTCTCGCGCAGCGCCTTGATGTCTGCGAGCGAGTAGTTCGCCATCAGTCGTGTCCGTTCCTCTTGAGTCGTGAGTTCGTGCGGGACCCGTGCGGGTCCGGTGACGTGCTGCAGTGCCGGTGGCCCGTCAGAGGGCCACCGGCACCGGCAGGATCACTTGGAGCCGGCGTCGCCCTCGGCGTCGGCCTCGGCGATCTCGGGGATCTCCTCGGCGACGACCTCGGGGGCGATCTCCTCGGCCACAGCCTCGGCCACGACCTCCTCGGCGATCTCCTCCGCGATGACCTCGGCCGCAGCCTCGGCCACGACCTCCTCGGCCACGACCTCAGCGACCTCCTCGGCGATCTCGGTCTTCGCCTCGGCGACGGCCTCGGTCGCGTCAGCGGCGACCTCGGTGCCCGCCAGGTCGGCCTCGGCGCCGGCGAGCAGCTCGCGCTCCCACTCGGCCAGCGGCTCGGCGTCGGCCTCGGTGCCCTCGGCGGCCGCGGTGCGACCCGAGTGACGCTTGAGCAGACCGTCGGCCGCGGCGTCCGCGATCACGCGGGTCAGCAGCTGCACGGCGCGGATCGCGTCGTCGTTGCCCGGGATCGGGTAGTCGACGACGTCGGGGTCGCAGTTGGTGTCGAGGATCGCGACGACCGGGATGCCGAGCTTGCGCGCCTCGTTGACGGCGAGGTGCTCCTTGTTCGTGTCGACGATCCACACGGCCGAGGGGACCTTGGCCATGTCGCGGATGCCGCCGAGCGTCTTCGCGAGCTTGTCCTTCTCGCGGCGCAGGACGAGCAGCTCCTTCTTCGTGAGGTTCGAGCCCGCCACGTCGTCGAAGTCGATCTGCTCGAGCTCCTTGAGGCGCTGGAGACGCTTGTGCACCGTGCTGAAGTTGGTGAGCATGCCACCGAGCCAGCGCTGGTTGACGTACGGCATGCCGACGCGGGCGGCCTGCTCGGCGACCGGCTCCTGCGCCTGCTTCTTCGTGCCGACGAAGAGGATGGTGCCGCCGTGCGCGACGGTCTGGCTCACGAAGTCGTAGGCGTTGTCGATGTACGACAGCGACTGCTGCAGGTCGACGATGTAGATGCCGTTGCGCTCGGTGAAGATGAAGCGCTTCATCTTGGGGTTCCAGCGGCGGGTCTGGTGCCCGAAGTGGACACCGCTCTCGAGCAGCTGGCGCATGGTCACGACGGCCATGGCACGTCCTTCCGGCGCGCACCGCAGGGTGCACGCGTCAAGGCGGACCCGTCTCGGGGCCCGCATCTCGGTTGTCGGCTCCGACCAGCTGGTCGGCGCCCCTGGCGTCATGTCGTCGTCCGCTCCGGACCCTGCCACTCGTGCAGGTTCTCGGACCGCTGCGGCGATCGACCCCGTCCTGGTGCTCGCCGGCGCTGTGGCCGTCGGGTCCCGGGTCAGGTGGATGACGCGCGAAGTCGACCGGTACGGACCGGTCGCACCAGAAGTTTAGCCGATGGCCGGGCCTGGTCCGCACCAGCGAACCTCCCACAGCCCCGGTGGCGGCGCGGCACGTCCACACGATCGACCCGAGCACCCCCGCGGGGCGCCCCCCGCCCGGAGGATCGCCGCCATGACGAGCACACCCGACACCTCCACCGACTCCCGGGCCGGCAACCGTCGGGTGCGACCGCGCGACGTCGCCGACGGGGCCCCGAGACGCCGTCGCACGGTGCGGTCAGGCGCCGTCACCGCGACGTCCGCCGCCCGTCCCGCGCACCCGCCCGCGAGGGAGCGACGACTGGTGCGCACAACCGCCGCCACCGCGCTCGGGGTGCTGGCGGTCGCGGTGCTCTCGGTCGCCGCGCTCGCGTCGGCCGGTTCGGCCGACGAGCCGCAGCCGCCGACGCCTGCGGGCACGTATCGCCTCCCGCTCGCCGGCCCCGCCGACGTCGCCCGGGGGTTCGAGCCACCCCCGCAGCCGTGGGCCGCCGGCCACCGCGGCGTCGACCTGCGCTCGGCACCCGGATCGCCGGCAGTCTCCCCCGTCGCCGGTGTCGTCACGTTCGCGGGTCCGGTGGCCGGGCGCGGCGTCGTCACCGTCACCGACGGGAACGGTCGGCGGTCGAGCGTCGAGCCCGTCCTCGCGTCGGTCCGGACGGGGGACGTCGTAGGCGCCGGGCAGGTCCTCGGCGTCGTGCTGGCCGAGGGTTCGCACTGCGCCCCCGCCACGTGCCTGCACTGGGGCGTGCGGGTGAGCGACGTCTACGTCGACCCGCTCGCGCTGCTTCCCGGCGCGGGCCCCGTGGTCCTGCTTCCGCTGGACGACGCGGGCCCGACGCGCGTCCCTCGGTGAAGGACGCGCCCGGGGAGTCAGACCCGCTCGGCCTCGAGGAGGCGCGTGCGGAGCCGGACCATCGCGGCGGTGTGCATCTGCGAGATGCGGGACTCGGTGACACCGAGCACCCGGCCGATCTCGGCGAGGGTCATGCCCTCGTAGTAGTAGAGGACGACGACGATGCGCTCGCGCTCGCCGAGACACTCGATCGCGCGGGCCAGCAGGAACTTCGTCTCCGCGGCCTCGACCGAGCCGGCCGGGTCGAGCGTGCGCTCGTCGCCCAGGGTGTCGCCGAGGGAGACGCCGCCGGGGCGGTCGTCGCCGCCGCCGAGCAGCTCGTCCAGCGCCGCCACGTTCACCGTGGACAGCTGGGAGTAGATGGCACGCAGGTCCTCGACGGGCATCTCGAGGTGACGGGCGACCTCGTCCTCGGTCGGGGTGCGGTGCAGCTTGGCCTCGAGCTCGGCGTAGGCGCGGTCGACGGAGCGGGCCTTGGTGCGGACCGAGCGCGGGACCCAGTCCATAGCGCGCAGCTCGTCGATGATCGCGCCGCGGATGCGGGACGACGCATAGGACTCGAACTTCACCGAGCGGTCGGTCTGGTACTTCTCGATGGCGTCGATCAGGCCGAACATGCCGTAGGAGACGAGGTCGGCCTGCTCGACGGTGCTGGGCAGCCGCATCCCGACCCGGCCGGCGACGGCCGACACGAGGGACGCGTAGTTCAGGATCAGGCCCTCACGCGCCCGGGGGGACTGCGTCGCCTTGTAGTCCTCCCACAGGGCGTCGACCTCCTCGACGGACCGGGTCGGCGCGACCGGACCACGGGGCGTCGGGACGCCGCGCGTGATCGGGACGGTCGGCGCGGCGACCTGCTCGCCGGCGGCGGGCCACGGCTGAGGGATGACTCCCTCGGGGGCCGTGCTCGTCATGCGGGTGCGCACCGGGAAGGCGGCGTCCAGCTGCGTCGTCATCGTCGACTCCATCTTGTGCGTCATGCTCGGGGGTGCGCTTGCTGGAAGGCGGACCGGAGGCGGTCAGCCGAGACGTGGGTGTAACGCTGCGTCGTGGCGAGGCTCGCGTGACCGAGGAGCTCCTGGACGCTGCGCAGGTCCGACCCACCCTCGAGGAGGTGGGTGGCGGCGGTGTGACGCAGCGCGTGCGGCGCCACGTCGTCGACGCCGGCGAGGGCGGCGGCCTGGTGGACGACCGTGCGCGCCTGGCGCTGGTCGAGACGCCCGCCGCGGAGGCCGAGCAGCAGGGCCGACGGCGACGTCGGCCCCGCCAGCTGCGGACGGCCACGCTCGAGCCAGGCGCTCAGGGCCGTCGCCGCGGGCTTGCCGAACGGGACGACGCGCTCCTTGTCGCCCTTGCCGACGACCCGCAGCGTCCGCTCGTGCACGTCCACGTCGTGCAGGTCCGCACCGCAGACCTCGCCGACCCGGACGCCCGTGGCGTACAGGAGCTCGAGGAGGGCCCAGTCGCGCAGCGCGACGGCGTCGCCCTCGGCGGCACGGTCGCGGGCCAGGTCGAGCATCTGGGTGACGGGCTCGACCCGCAGCACGGTCGGCAGCGGCGAGGCGCTGCGGGCGGTCGCGAGGCGCAGCGCGGGGTCCACCGGGACCCGGTGCGTGCGGGCGGCCCAGGCGAAGAACGTCCGGACTGCGGCACCACGCCGGGCGAGCGTGGCGCGGCTGCGGTGGGTCGTCGCCATCGAGGCGAGCCAGCCGCGCAGGACGCCGAGGTCGATCGCGTCGAGGGTGGCGCTGCCGTGCCGGGAGGCATATCCGAGCAGCAGGTCGACATCTCCGACATATGCGCGGTTGGTGTGCGCCGACAATCCGCGCTGAGCGGCGAGGTGCGCCGAGAAATCAGACAGCAGGCGCACACGATTCGGCGCCTCTGCAGTGATCTCGACCACGTCCATGTGAGTACGGTGACCTGAAACACAGCCGGGAACAAGCAGTGCTTTCACCTACCCGGCCTAACGCTGGGCGAATCCCGGTGCAATGTCCGATTCGCCGACCAAGAAATGCCCGGTTGCGCGATTTTTTCACCCGCAGATCACCTCACCCGCACCTTCTTCACGCGCTTCTCGGCGCGCCTTCTGGACAGGCCGCGGGCGTCATGGTGTGAGACGACTCACGGCGAGCCAGCCACCCGAGCGCCGGACGACCCACCCGTCGAGCTCCAGGAGGCCGAGCGACCCCCGCGCCTCGGACACGGAGACGCCCGCGACGCTCGCCACGCGCTCGAGGTCCGCCGGCACCCGCCGCGGCATGGCGTCGAGCACGCGCCGAGCGAGGGGGTCGAGGCCGTCGCGTGGCAGCGCCGCCCTCTCGTCGGCGGCGAGCTCGGCCGCGACCGCGGCGCCCAGGTCCGCGTCGCTCGACGCCGCCAGCTCCCGCACCTCGGCGGCGTCGGTCACGCAGACGGCGACACCCTCGCGCAGCAGCCGGTGGCAGCCCGCGGACGCCATCGACGTCACCGGTCCGGGCACGGCCCCGACCGGGCGCAGCAGCCGTGCCGCGTGGTGCGCGGTGCTCATGGCGCCCGACCGCCACGCCGCCTCGACCACGACGGTGGCCCGGCCGGCGGCGGCGATCAGTCTGTTTCGTTGCAGGAACCTGCTCTTGGTGGGCAGGCTCGTGGGCGGCACCTCCGAGGCCAGCGCTCCCCCGGCGGCCACGACGGACTCCAGCAGCCGCGCGTTGCCCGCCGGGTAGGCGCGGTCGACGCCGCCCGCGAGCACGACCAGGGTCGGACCGCCGCGGGCGACGGCACCGCGGTGCGCGGCGGCGTCGATGCCGTACGCGCCACCGGAGACCACGCACCCGCCGGCCGCCGTCACGCCGTCGGCGAGGTCGAACGCGACGCGCTCGCCGTAGGACGTGGCGGCCCGGGACCCGACGATCGAGATCGATCGCGCGCCGGCCGCGGCGACGTCGAGGTCGCCGCGTACCCAGAGGCAGAACGGAGCCTCGACGCCGAGGTCGTCCATCGCGACCGGCCACCGCGGGTCGCCCGGGACCAGCACCACGCCGCCGAGCCGGTCGAGGCGGTCGCGATCGCGGCGCGCGTCGCAGTCGGGCAGCCGCACCGCCCAGCGGGCCAGCGCCCGGCCGATCCTCGCGCGCTCCGCCGGCGAGAGCGGGCCGCGCGCGTCCTCGAGAGGACCCAGGTCAGGTCCGTGACCGGACTCGATAGCGGTCCGGACCCACCCGAGGGCCTCCGTCGCTCCCAGGAGGCCCACCAGGGCGCCCGCGACGACATCCCCGGGCTCCACCAGCGCACTCCAGGTGGTGCGTGCCAGCACGTCGGACTCCACGGCGCTCATACGCCCTGCCCGCGGGCGCGAGTGGTGCGCGCGAGCACGTCGGACTCCACGGCGCTCACGCGCCCCGCCCGCGGGCGCGAGTGGTGCGCGCGAGCACGTCGGACTCCACGGCGCTCACGCGCCCCGCCCGCGTGTGCGGCTGGTGCGCGAGCACGTCGGACGCCACGCCGCTCATGCGCCCTGCCCACGTGTGCGCAGCAGCAGCGCCTGCCCGACATCTGCCCGGCCGGGGGCCGGGCGCCCGGCCAGGTCGGCCAGCGTCCAGGCCACGCGCAGGACCCGGTCCACGCCGCGCAGGCTCAGGGTGCCGCGGTCGAGGGCACGGTCGAGGTCGGAGACGAGGGAGCGGTCGGGGCCGAGGCGGTCCCGGAGCCAGCCGCCCGGCACGTCCCCGTTGGTCCGCCACGGCGTGCCGGCGAGCCGGTCGACCTGCGCGGCGCGTGCGTCGGCGACCCGCGCGGCGACGGTCGTCGTGGACTCCCCCGCCACCGCGCCCGCCCGGGACGGGGCCAGCTCGACCTGGAGGTCCACGCGGTCCAGCAGGGGCCCGGAGAGCTTGCCGAAGTACCGGCGGCGCTGCTCTGCGCGGCACGTGCACGCGAGCCCCTTGCCGACCGCCTGCCCGCACGGGCACGGGTTGGCGGCCAGCACGAGCTGGAACCGGGCCGGGTAGCGGGCCGTGCCGGCCGCGCGGTGGAGCACGAGCTCGCCGTGCTCGAGCGGCTGCCGGAGGGTCTGCAGGACCGCGGTCGAGAACTCCGGGGCCTCGTCGAGGAAGAGGACTCCACGGTGCGCCCGGGAGGCGGCGCCGGGCCGGGGCATGCCGGAGCCGCCACCCACCACGCTCGCGGGCGTGGCCGTGTGGTGCGGGTCCTCGAACGGCGGCCGGCGCAGCAGGCCACCGCCGGGATCGAAGGCTCCGGCCACCGAGTGCACCGCGGTGACCTCCACCGCGTCCGCCTCCGTGAGGTCCGGCAGCAGCCCCGGCAGGCGCGCCGCCAGCATGGTCTTGCCGGTCCCGGGCGGCCCCACCATGAGCAGGTGGTGGCCGCCCGCCGCCGCGACCTCCAGGCAGGCGCGCGCGTCCTCCTGGCCGACGACGTCCGCAAGGTCGAGCCTCGCGGCGCGCTGCGGAGCGACGACCGGTTCGGCCGCGACCGGTGGCACCTCGGGCGCCTCGACGCTTGCACCGTAGCCGGCCGCCACCTGCGCGAGGCTCGCCGCGCCGACGACCTGCGCACCGGGGACCAACCGCGCCTCCGCGGCGTTCCCCTCGGCGACGACCACCCGGCACCACCCGGCCGCGACCGCCGCGGCAACCGCCGGCAGCACCCCGCGCACGGGCCGGAGCCGACCGTCCAGACCGAGCTCACCGAGGTGCACCACACCGTGCGTCACCGCGGGGTCGATCGCCTCCGCCCCGGCCAGCGTGGCGACCGCGATCGCCAGGTCGAACCCGGACCCGGACTTGGGCAGGGTGGCGGGCGACAGGTTGACGGTGATGCGCCGATTGGGCCACGGCAGCCCCGACGAGGTCACGGCGGCACGCACGCGGTCCCGGGACTCGGCCAGCGACGCGTCCGGCAGCCCGACCAGCGTGAAGGCGGGCAGGGAGGGTGCGAGATGGGCCTCGACCTCGACCACGTGCCCCGTCAGGCCGACCAGCGCGACGCCCAGAGTGCGTCCGAGGACCACTCAGACCACCCCCACGAGGTGGTCGACCTCGGCCGCACCGCGCGCGGGCAGCAGCACCGCGATGACGTCGACCCGCACCGACCGCGGGTGCACGTCGTGCGCGGCCAGCCACAGTGCCGCGAGCCGCCGCACCCGGGCGAGCTTGCGCGGCGTCACCGCCTCCGCAGGGTGCCCGAACGCGACAGACCGGCGGGTCTTGACCTCGACGACCACGAGCTCGTCACCGTCGAGCGCGACCAGGTCCAGCTCGCCCTCCCGGGTCCGCCAGTTGCGGTCGAGCACGTCCCACCCGCGGTCCCGGACGTGCGCCTCCGCCACGTCCTCGCCGTACCGCCCCACTGCGTCCTTCGCGCGCACCGGACCACCTCCGGGCAGGACGCTGCCAGCGGCCGGTCGGACCACCCGGGCACCCGGGCAGATCTGTGGGCGCGACCGCCAGCCGGTGGGCTGTGGGCGGGTCAGCGGGCGAAGCCCGCGCTGCCTCCGAGATCGAGCTCGGCCTTGGCCAGCTCCTCGACGTTCACGTCCTTGAACGTGACCACCCGCACCGACTTCACGAACCGCGCGGAGCGGTACACGTCCCACACCCAGGCGTCGGCGAGCGTCAGCTCGAAGTAGACCTCGCCCGCCGCCGACCGCACCTGGAGGTCCACCTGGTTCGCCAGGTAGAACCGCCGCTCGGTCTCGACGACGTAGGAGAAGAGCCCCACGACGTCGCGGTACTCGCGGTACAGCGCGAGCTCCATGTCGGTCTCGTAGTTCTCCAGGTCCTCCGCGCTCACCGGGACATCATCCCCCATGCCCGAGGTCCCGGCCGCGCGACGCCACGCGGACGAACGGTCGGACGCCGTCGCCAGCGGGTCGCCCGAGGCCATCGAGAACCGCGACCTCGATCGAGATCAGCGTGCGTGGCCGAGATCGGCGTCCTGGTCGACCGCGTCGACCTGATCGAAGCCGCCGTCGCGATCGAGCCCCGCGACCGCGTCGAGAGCATCGTCCTCGCCGAGGTCGGCGTCGTCGTCGAGGACCTCGGCCGCGTCGTCGTCGGCGTCCTCGTCGAGAAGCGCCTCCCGGTCGAGCCCCGCGTCCTCGTCGAGAAGCGCGTCCTCGTCGAGAAGCGCGTCCTCGTCGAGAAGCGCGTCCTCGTCGAGAAGCGCGGCCGGGTCGAGGTCACCGTCCTCGTCGAGTACGTCCCCGACGCCGGGGAGCCGCCACGACCGCCGGTGCAGCACGCTCGGGCCCAGCTCGCGCAGGGCGGCCATGTGCTCGGGCGACGCGTAGCCCTTGTTCTCGTCCCACCGGTACGCGGGGTGGTCGGCGGCCAGGGCGACCATCATCGCGTCCCGCTCGCACTTCGCGAGGACGCTCGCGGCCGCCACCGAGGCGCACGTCCGGTCGGCCTTCACGCGCATGTGCACGCGGGGCGCCGGGAGGTCGGGCGCGTCGTCGAGCGCGAACAGGTCGCCCTGCGCGGGGCGGCTGAGCCAGTCGTGCGAGCCGTCGAGCAGGACGACGTCCACGGGGCCGACGGCCGCGGCGATCGCGGCCAGCGCGCGGTTGCCCGCGAGTCGCAGGGCGGCGATGATCCCGATCGCGTCGATCTCGTCGGCGCTCGCATGGCCGACCGCGCGGGCGAGCCCCCAGCGGTTGAGCGCGGGCAGCAGCCGGGTGCGGGCGGCGGGGGCGAGGAGCTTGGAGTCGGCCACGCCCTTGGGGGCGGACCTCGTCGTGACGTCGACGACGACCACGCCGACGCTCACCGGACCGGCGAGCGAGCCGCGGCCGACCTCGTCCATGCCGGCCAGGAGGCGCGCGCCGTCGCGCAGCAGCAGGCGCTCGTGCCGCAGGTGCGGCGCCGTCCGCGGCGGCGCCGGACGCCGGCCCGCTGCGAGCATGGTCACGGTTGGTCGGGCACGTCCGCGAACGTGCTGGTCGGGTTGTGCAGGATGCCCCAGCGCTCGATGGGCCACACGGTCACGAAGGCCATGCCGACCACGTTGGCGACGGGTACCGAGCCGCCGCCGGGCTTGCCCTGGTTGTACCGGGAGTCCGACGAGTGCGACCGGTTGTCTCCCATGACCCAGATGCTGTTCGGGGGCACGGTGACGTCGAAGGCGATGTCGCTGGGCAGCACGCCGGCCGCGAGATAGGGCTCGTCGAGCGGGACGCCGTTCACGGTCACCGGTTCGCCCGGGCCGGCGCAGGCGACGTGGTCCCCCGGCAGCCCGATGAGCCGCTTGACCAGGTGCTCGTTGGCGTCGGCCGGGTAGAGCCCGATGAAGGTCAGTGCGGAGTTGATCGCGCCGCGGACGGGCCCGGGATCGGGTGCGACGTCCGCCGGCAGCCAGCCACCCGGGTCCTTGAAGACGACGATGTCCCCGCGGCGCAGGTCGAACGGGCCGGGCGTCAGCTTGCTGACGAGGATGCGGTCGTGCTCGATCAGGGTGTCGTGCATCGACTGGCTCGGGATGAAGAAGGCCTGCACGAGGAACGTCTTGACCAGCAGCGACAGGATGATCGCGCTGACGAGGATGATGACCGTCTCGCGCAGCAGCGAGCCCGCGCCGCTCGGGCGTCGGGCCGCGGCGTGCCGGCGGGTGGACCCGGGAGGCTCGGACGGCCCGTCGTCACCCGTCAGATCGGGCAGCTGGGGGCCCTGCTGCGTCGGCTCGCCCGCGGAGGTGGTGCCGCTGGGCGTCGCCCGGCCCGGCCACGAGGTGGGCGACGAGTCCTCGTCGAGGTCTCGGGCGGGTCGGTCGATCACCCGCACACTCTCGCACGCGCCAGGCCCGTTCGCGCACACGATCACCGTCCGAGATCGGGCGTTTCACGCGGCGCGTCCCGTGCCCCGACCTGCTTGTCCCGTGACCAGCGGGCACCGATCCGGAGACGCCGACGGGCGGCCACCGGATCGGTGCCCGCCCGTCAGGACGTCGCGTGCGAGGAGGCTCAGGCCTTCTTCGCGGCGGGAGCGAACTCGCGCTTCTCCTTGATCTTGGCCTTCTTGCCGCGGAGCTTGCGCAGGTAGTAGAGCTTCGCGCGGCGCACGTCACCACGCGTCACGACCTCGATCGACTCCAGGCTCGGGGAGTGCACGGGGAACGTGCGCTCGACGCCGACCTGGAAGCTGACCTTACGGACCGTGAACGTCTCGCGGACGCCGTTGCCCTGGCGGGCGATGACGACACCCTGGAACGCCTGGATGCGCGAGCGGTTGCCCTCGACGACCTTGACGTTGACCTTGAGCGTGTCACCGGCGCGGAAGGCCGGGATGTCGGAGCGCAGCGATGCTGCGTCGACACTGTCGAGCGTGTGCATGTGATGTCACTTCCCCGCCCTGCCACAGGTCAGGAACGTCGTCGAGGGCGTCACGGCTGCCCTGTGCAGGCAGGACCGGCGTCCTTGGTCTGATGGTCCGGTGCGTCGGGGCCGAACCCCGGTGGTCGTGATTCGTCTCCCCTGTGGCAGAGACGCGACCTGCGCGCACCAACGGGCAAGTCTGCCACACGGGCGGCACCCACGGACAATCGCGTGCTCAACCTCACGACGACCTCACGCGCGGGCGAGGCGCCCCTCGACCGGCGACCAGCCGAGCGACGCGAGCAGGGCGAGGTCGTGCGCGTCCAGCTCGTCGACGGGCAGGGCCGCGATGAGGTCCGGGCGACGGTCGGCGGTCCGCTGCAGCGCCGTGTCCCGGCGCCAGCGGGCGATGCGCGCGTGGTGGCCGGAGAGGAGCACGTCGGGCACCTCGAGCTCCGCCCAGACGGGTGGCTTGGTGTAGACGGGGTACTCGAGCAGGCCGGCGGCCCCGTGGGACTCCTCCACCAGCGACTCCGGGTTGCCGACGACGCCCGGCAGCAGGCGCGCGACGGCCTCGACGACGACGAGCGCGGCCACCTCGCCGCCGTTCAGCACGTAGTCGCCGAGGGAGAACTCGGTGACCCGGCCGCGGGACCGGTAGTGCTCGGCCACCCGGGCATCGATCCCCTCGTACCGGCCGCAGGCCAGGACCAGGTGCCGCTCCCCCGCCAGCGCCTCGGCGGTGCGCTGCGTGAACGGCTCCCCCGACGGCGTCGGCACCAGCAGGTGGGCGTCGGCGTCGAGCAGCTCGTCCAGCGCGGACCCCCACACGTCCGGCCGCATGACCATGCCGGCGCCGCCGCCGAACGGGGTGTCGTCGACCGTCCGGTGGCGGTCGGTGGTCCAGTCCCGCAGGTCGTGCACGCGCAGGTCGAGCAGCCCCCCGGTCCGCGCCTTGCCGACCAGGGACAGCTCGAGCGGTGCCAGGTACTCGGGGAAGATCGAGACGACGTCGATGCGCACGTCAGTCGTCTGCGTCTCGGGGCGACACCGTCTCGTCCGAGACCACCAGGTTCGCCGCGTCCGAGGCGAGCAGCCCGCCCGGGGGGTCGAGCACGACGCGGCCGCCGGCGACGTCCACCACGGGCACGATCGCGCGCACGAACGGGATCAGCGTGCGGGCGCCGTCGGGCTCACGCAGGAGCAGCATGTCGTGGGCCGGCAGGTGCTCCAGGCCGATGATCTCGCCGAGCACGCGACCGTCCACGTGCTCCGCGCGCAGGCCGGCGAGCTCGTGCGGGTACCAGGCGTCGTCCTCGTCGGACGCGTCCTCGTCCACGACCAGCTCGGTCCCGCGCATCGCCTCCGCGGTCGTCCGGTCGTTGATCTGCGCGAACGTCACGTACCAGCGGCCCTGCTGGATGCGCGTGCTCACCACCGTCAGCGGCCCGCGGGCGGCCGGCTCGGTGGTCAGCACCGCGCCGTCGCCGAAGCGGTCCTCCGGGTTGTCGGTCCGCAGGTCGAGGGCGACCTCTCCGCGCAGGCCGTGGGCACGGCCGATCCGCGCGACGGTCAGCTGCATGGGAGTCCTCACGTTCGGGGGTGGGAATGGCGAAGGCCCGGTCCCCAGGCTAGGGGACCGGGCCTTCGACGATGACTCAGCGGCGGTCGACGTCCACGACGTCGACGCGGACCGCGCCGTCCGTCGAGAGCGCACCGACGACGGTCCGCAGCGCGCGAGCGGTGCGACCCCCGCGGCCGATGACCCGGCCGAGGTCGTCGGGGTGCACGCGCACCTCGAGCAGGTCGCCACGACGCAGCGTCGACGCGTTCACGCGGACGTCGTCCGGGTGGTCGACGATGCCACGCACCAGGTGCTCGAGAGCGTCGGCGAGCATCAGGCCTGCTCGTCCTCGGCGGCCTCGGCGGGAGCCTCGGCAGCAGCGGCGGCGGACTTCTTCTCGGACGCCTTGGCCTTGGCCTTCTCGGCGTCGAGCGCGACGGCGTCGATGGCGGTCTTCGGGTCGACCTTGTCGGCCTTGGTGCGCAGGGTGCCCTCGGTGCCCGGGAGACCCTTGAACTTCTGCCAGTCACCGGTGATCTTGAGGAGCACCTGGACCTGCTCGGTCGGCTGCGCGCCGACGCCGAGCCAGTACTGCGCGCGCTCCGAGGAGATCTCGATGAACGACGGCTCCTCGGTGGGGTGGTACTTGCCGATCTCCTCGATCACGCGGCCGTCGCGCTTGGTGCGCGAGTCCGCGACGACGACGCGGTAGTACGGCTGACGGATCTTGCCGAAACGCTTGAGACGAATCTTGGTGGCCACGGTGTGGTCTTCTCCTGAGGTCTGCTGGGTGACCTGCCCGCGCATTGCCCGTGGGGTGGGCGCGCCGGGAAGGTCAGGGACACGACGAACGCAGGTAGAGGGGCTGCAGACGTCGGGTACAGCCGACCATTGTGCCAGATCCGGGACGGCACTCCCAACCATGTCCCGCAGGTCACAGGCCCCCGGCGACGACCGTCCCCCGCAGCACCACGGCACGCGGCGCGGCGAGCACGCCGACGTCCGTCCGCGGGTCCGCGTCGTACACGACGACGTCGGCGCTCTGGCCCTCGGCGATGCCCGGGACGCCCAGCCACTCGCGGGTGCGCCAGCTCGCGGCGGCGACGACGTCGCGGGCCGGGAGCCCCGCCCGGACCAGCTCCGCGGCCTCGTCGGCGATCCGGCCGTGCGCCAGCGTGCCGCCCGCGTCGGTGCCGACGAGCACCGGCACCCCCGCGTCGTGCAGCTCGCGGACCAGCGTGTACCGGTGCGCGTACAGCGAGCGCATGCGCGCCGCGAAGAGCGGGTACCGCGCACCCTGCGCGGCGATGGCCTCGAACTGGCCGACCTGGAGCAGTGTCGCCGTGACCGGGATCCCGGCGGCGGCGATGCGGTCGATGTGGTCGGGCGTCGCGCCGCAGGCGTGCTCGAGGCAGTCGATGCCGGCGTCGAGCAGGGCGTCGAGCGACTCCGTGGCGAACGTGTGGGCGGTCACGCGCGCGCCGGTGGCGTGCGCGGCCGCGACGGCGTCGGCGAGGACGTCCGCCGGCCACAGCGGGCGCAGGTCGCCCTCGGCGCCCAGGTCACGGTCGATCCAGTCGGCGACGAGCTTGACCCAGCCGTCGCCGCGCGCGGCCTCTTCGCGGACGGCGTCCGGGAGCTCGCCGACCTCCGCGAGCTCGCGACCGTAGTGCCGCAGGTAGCGCTTGGGGCGCGCGAGGTGGCGGCCCGCCCGGATCAGGCGCGGCAGGTCGTCGCGGTCGTGCACCCAGCCGGTGTCGGCGGGCGAGCCCGCGTCGCGGACCAGCAGCACCCCGGAGTCACGGTCCGCGAGGGCCTGCTTCTCCGCGGTCCCGTCGTCGACCGGCCCGTCGGAGGCCAGCCCGATGTGGCAGTGCACGTCGACCAGCCCGGGCAGGACCCAGCCCTCGAGCACGGCGTCGGGGGCCGACGACGGCCGCTCGAACGTGATCCGGCCGTCGCGCACCCACGCCTCGCCGACCTCGCGCTCGTCGTCGAGCACGACGGTGCCGCGCAGGTGCAGGAGCACGGTCCCTCAGCGTCCGCCGAGGTAGCGGTCGAGACCGGCGGGCAGCTCCAGCTCCGTGGGAGCCGCGTCGGGCGCCTTCGGGGCGAGGCCGAACGCCGACCCCTGCGGCGCAGCCGGCCGGCTGGTGATCCCCCGCTCCTGCTCGGCCCGCCGCGCCGGGTTGCCCGACTTGCCCTTGACCTTGCGGGCCGGCGCCTGGCGACCGCGCGACTTCTTGCCGCCCATGCCCGGCAGGTTGCCCATGCCGGGGGGCATGCCGGGCATGCCGCCGCCCTTGGCCATCTGCTTCATCATCTTCTGCGCGCCGTCGAAGCGCTCCAGCAGCTGGTTGACGTCGCTCGGCTTGGTGCCCGACCCGGCGGCGATGCGCGATCGGCGCGAGCCGTTGATGATCTTGGGCGTCCGGCGCTCGGCGGGGGTCATCGACCGGATGATCGCCTCGATGCGGTCGACCTCGCGCTCGTCGAAGTTGTCGAGCGCCTCCCGCATCTGGCCCATGCCGGGCAGCATGCCCATCATCTTCTTCAGCGGGCCGGCGTTGCGCAGCTGCTGCATCTGCACGAGGAAGTCCTCGAGCGTGAGGTCCTGGCCGGCGGCGAGCTTGCCCGCCATCTCCTCGGCCTGGCCGGCGTCGAACGCCTTCTCGGCCTGCTCGATGAGCGTGAGGATGTCGCCCATGTCGAGGATCCGGGACGCCATGCGGTCCGGGTGGAACACCTCGAACTCGGTGAGCTTCTCACCGGTGGACGCGTACATGATCGGCTTGCCGGTCACGCTGGCCACCGAGAGGGCGGCGCCGCCGCGCGCGTCGCCGTCGAGCTTGGTCAGCACGACGCCGGTGAACCCGACCCCGTCCTGGAACGCCTGGGCCGTGGTGACCGCGTCCTGACCGATCATCGCGTCGATCACGAAGAGGATCTCGTCCGGGTCGAGCGCGTCGCGGATGTCCGACGCCTGCTGCATGAGCTCGGCGTCGACGCCCAGGCGGCCGGCGGTGTCGACGATCAGGACGTCGTGCAGCTTGGTCTTGGCGGTGGCCAGGCCCTCGCGCGCGACCGCGACCGGGTCGGCGCCGAACGGCATGACGTCGTCGCTGCCCTGGTTGCCGGGGTGCGGGGCGAACACGGGCACGCCCGCGCGCTCCCCCACCACCTGCAGCTGGGTGACGGCGTTCGGGCGCTGCAGGTCCGCCGCGACGAGCAGCGGCGTGTGGCCCTGGCCCTTGAGGTGCAGCGCGAGCTTGCCGGCGAGCGTCGTCTTGCCCGCACCCTGCAGGCCCGCGAGCAGGATGACGGTCGGCGGGTTCTTGGCGAGGTTCAGCGTGCGCGTCTGGCCACCGAGGATGGCGACGAGCTCCTCGTTGACGATCTTGACGACCTGCTGCGCGGGGTTGAGCGCGCCGGACACCTCGGCCGAGAGCGCGCGCTCGCGCACGGCGCCGGTGAACGAACGGACGACCGGGACGGCGACGTCGGCGTCGAGCAGCGCCCGGCGGATCTCGCGCACGGTGGCGTCGATGTCCGCCTCGGACAGACGGCCCTTGGTACGCAGGTTCTTGAAGGTCGACGTCAGTCGGTCGGACAGGGTGGCGAACACCTGGCGGTCCTCACGCTTCGGGGAAACAGACGGTCTTACGGACGACCTAGGGTACCTGCCAGCTCCCGGGTGGCTCGTGCCGTCAGGTCGTCGACGAGGGTCGCGCGCCACGTGCTCCATGCCTGCGGCCCGGCGGCGCCGGCATCCGCCTCGGTCAGCGCGCGCAGCAGGGCGAGCAGGTCCGGCCGGTGGTCGACGGCGTCGAGCAGGCGCGTCATGGTCGTCGGGTCGTCGGGGTCCGCCGTCGTGGCCAGCTCCGACAGCGTGAGGTGCTCGCGCACGAGCCGCGTGACGTCGGCCGCCATCTGCTCGTCGAAGCCCATCCGCAGCACGATCGGCCCCGCGAGGCGCGCGCCCTCCGTCGAGTGGTCGCCCGCTCCCGCGCGCTTGCCGATGTCGTGCAGCAGCGCCGCCAGCAGCAGCGTCTCGCCGTGCTCCACCACCCGCTTGTCGCGGCCGGCGCGGGCGACCGTCTCGACCAGGTGCCGGTCGACCGTGTGCCGGTGGATCGCCGAGCGCTGCGGGCGGTTGCGGACGCCCGCCCACTCCGGGATCCAGGTGGTCACGACGCCGGCCAGGTCGAGGGCCTCCCAGATGGGCACCTGCGCCGGCCCGGACCCCAGCAGCTGCAGCAGGTAGGTGCGCGCAGCCTTGGGCCACGGCGTCGGCAGCGGCGGGGTGGCCGTGAGGCTCGCGACGGTCACGGGCGAGAGGCTCAGGCCGGTGCGCGCGGCGGTCGCCGCCGCACGCAGGGAGAGCAGCGGGTCCTCGGCCGGTCGGGCCTCGACGGCGAGCACGATCTCGCCGTCGTGCTCGACCAGGTCCTCGGCGATGGTCCGCAGCCGCGGGGCCGTGCGCCTCCCGCGGACCAGCCTCGCCGTCCGCGCCGGCCGCTGGAGGGCCTGCCGGGCGTTGCGCACCGTGGTGTCCAGCGCGTAGGAGATCACGCGCGCGGCCTCGGCGACGCTCGCCAGCAGGTCGTCGCGGTCGTCGAACCCGACGAGGGCCGCGACCTCGTCCTGGTCGGCCAGCAGGAGCCGGTTGGTGTGCCGCCGTGTGACCACCTGGACCGTGTCGCGCACGTCGAGCAGGTGCGCGTAGGCCATGTCGACCGCGCCGTGCGGGCGGTCGGTGAGCCAGGTGGCAGCCAGCGCGCTCAGCACGACCGCGTCCCGGATGCCGCCGCGGGCCTCCTTGAGCTCCGGCTCGATGAGGTAGGCCAGCTCGCCGTGCCGCTCGGCGCGCTGCCGGGTCGAGGCGAGCAGCTCGGGCAGTCGCCGACGGGCGGCGGAGCGCCAGTCCTCGAGCAGCGCCGACTTGGCCCGCGCGATGACGACGGCGTCGCCGGAGACCGGCTGCAGGTCCAGCAGCCCGACCGCGGCCGGCAGGTCCTTCGACGCGACCTGGCGGCACTGCGCGAGCGACCGGACGGAGTGGTCCAGGTCGAGCCCCGCGTCCCAGATGGGGTACCAGAGCTTCTGCGCGAGGGCGGAGAGCTCCTCGGGCGAGTGGCCCCGCCCCTCGTGGACGAGGAGCAGGTCGAGGTCGCTGACCGGGCTGGCGTCGCCGCGCCCGACGCTGCCGACGGCGCCCAGCGCGATGCCGGACACGTCCTCGCCCGCGGTCGCGATCTCCCACTGCTCGCGCAGGCGCCCGACGACGAGCTCGACGATGGCGGCCCGGCGCGCGATGCCGTCCGCACCCGGGCCGGTCAGCCCGGCCGCGAGCTCGAGCCGTTCGACGCGGAGGTCCCGCACCCCGATCGCGGGGTGCGGGACCTCGGGCGACCCGTTCGCGGCCGCGCCCCCCGCGGGCGGCCGTTCCTGTGTCATGTGTAGCGGTCGACCGTCCTGATCAGAGGGCGTCGTCGCCGTGCTCACCGGTGCGGACGCGAGCCACGTCCTCGACCGGCACGACCCAGACCTTGCCGTCGCCGATCTTGCCGGTCTGGGCGGCGCGGACGATGACCTCGGTCACGCCGGCGACGTCCTCGTCCGTCACGAGCACGTCGATCCGGACCTTGGGCACCAGGTCGACGGTGTACTCGGCACCGCGGTAGACCTCGGTGTGACCGCGCTGACGGCCGTAGCCGCTCGCCTCGCTCACGGTGAGACCGCGGACGCCTGCCGCCTCGAGGGCCGACTTCACATCGTCCAGCCGGTGCGGCTGGATGACAGCCGTCACGAGCTTCGTCATCACTTCACCTCCGTCACGACACGGGCGCCGACGCCCAGCGTCTCGTATGCGGTCTCAGCGTGCACAGCCAGGTCGATACCGCCGACCTCGGCCTCGTCGGACACCCGCAGGCCGATGGTCTTCTTGAGGATGAGCGCGATGACGTAGGTCGCCGTGAAGCTGAACAGCACCGCGCAGCCGGCGACGATGGCCTGCGTGGCGAGCTGCGTCAGCCCACCGCCGTAGAACAGGCCGTTCATTGCTCCGTCGGGGTACCAGCCGCCGTTCTGGTCGGTGGCGAAGAAGCCGATGAGGAGCGTACCCACGAGGCCGCCGACGGCGTGCACGCCGACCACGTCGAGCGAGTCGTCGAAGCCGAACTTGAACTTCAGGCCGACTGCCAGGGCGCAGAGCACGCCCGCGACGACGCCGATCGCGATGGCGCCCCACGTGTCGACCGCCGCGGCGGCCGGAGTGATGGCGACCAGGCCGGCGACGACGCCCGACGCCGCACCGAGCGACGTCGCGTGACCGTCACGCAGCTTCTCCGTGGCGAGCCAGGCGAGCATGGCGACGCAGGTGGCGAGCATGGTGTTGAGCCAGGCGCGACCGGCCGTGCTGTCGGCACCGAACTCCGAGCCCGCGTTGAACCCGAACCAGCCGAACCACAGGAGGGCGGCGCCGAGCATGACGAACGGCAGGTTGTGCGGCCGCATGGGCTCCCTGGGCCAGCCCTTGCGGCGGCCGAGCAGGATGGCGAGCGCCAGGCCGGCGACACCGGCGTCGATGTGGACCACCGTTCCACCGGCGAAGTCGATCGGTGTGGACAGACCCTCCGTGATGCCGGTCGCGCTGAGCAGGCCGCCACCCCACACCCAGTGCGCCAGCGGCATGTAGACGACGGTCACCCAGATCGCGGCGAAGACCAGCCAGGCGCTGAACTTCATGCGGTCGGCGACCGCACCGGAGATCAGCGCGACCGTGATGATCGCGAACGTCGCCTGGTAGCCGGCAGCCACGAGGAACGGCACGCCGGTGGCGACCATCAGGCTGTCGTTGTCGGTGAAGCCCTGCAGGCCGAAGTACGTGAACGGGTTGCCGAGCCAGCCACCGCCGAGGTCAGGGCCGAACGTGCCGGAGTACCCGTAGAGCACCCAGATGAGCCCGACGACGCCGATCGCCGCGAAGCTCATCATCATCATGTTCAGGACGCTCTTGCCGCGCACCATGCCGCCGTAGAAGAACGCCAGCCCCGGCGTCATCAGCAGCACGAGCGACGCGGCGGTGAGCATCCACGCCGTGTTCCCGCTGTCCAAAGCGAATTCCATCGAGATCGCCTCTCCACTCGCCAGCCGGGGGTGGCTGGTCGGGATCACAGTCGACGAGGCGGGTTTCGGACATGCGCGGGGGACGTTACGTCGATGTGACAAGCCTCACGCGCACGTAAACGTTCGGTTTCGTGGTGAGCGGACGTCCAGGAACGTCAGCCCTCGAGCAGTGCGTCGACGAAGGCCTCCGGGTCGAACGGGGCCAGGTCGTCGGGGCCCTCCCCCAGGCCCACGAGCTTGACCGGGACGCCGAGCTCGCGCTGCACCGCGACGACGATGCCGCCCTTCGCCGTCCCGTCCAGCTTGGTGAGCACGATGCCCGTCACGCCCGCGACCTCACCGAAGACGCGGGCCTGGTTGAGGCCGTTCTGGCCGGTGGTCGCGTCGAGGACCAGGAGCACCTCGGACAGGGGCGCCTCCCGTGTGATGACGCGCGTGATCTTGCCCAGCTCGTCCATGAGGCCGGCCTTGTTCTGGAGCCGCCCGGCGGTGTCCACGAGCACCACGTCGATGCCGTCGGCCTTGCCGGTGCGCACGGCGTCGAACGCCACGGCGGCCGGGTCGGCGCCGTCACGGTCCGACCGGACCGTGTGCACGCCCACGCGGGAGCCCCACGTCTGCAGCTGGTCCGCGGCGGCCGCGCGGAACGTGTCCGCCGCGCCGAGGACGACGGTCCGACCCTCGGCGACCAGGACGCGGGCGAGCTTGCCCACCGTGGTCGTCTTGCCGGTGCCGTTGACGCCCACGACGAGCACGACGGCGGGCACCCGTGACCCGTCGGCGGCCGCGCCGGGCTCGGTGTTCAGCCCGCGGTCGAGGGACGGGTCGACGAGGGCCAGGAGCTGCTCGCGCAGGAGGGCGCGGACCTGGGCGGGGTTCTTGAGGCCCTCCACCCGGACGCGGGTGCGCAGGGCGTCGATGAGCTCGCCGGACGGTCCCGCGCCCACGTCCGCCAGCAGCAGCGTCTCCTCGAGCTCGTCCCAGTCGTCCTCGGTGAGGTGGTCCTTGGAGAGCACGGCGAGGAGGCGCGCGCCGAGCGGCGAGCCGGAGCGCGCGAGCCGGTCGCGCAGGCGGGCGAGGCGCCCCGCGACGGGTGCGGGGACCTCGAGCTCGGGGGCGGCCTCGGCCTCCTCGGGGAGGACCTCCTCGGGGAGGACCTCCTCCGGCGCCGGGACGGTGGCCTCGACGTCGGGCGCGGGTGCCTGGCTCGGCACGTCGACGGCGGTCGGCGCCTCGTCGGTGGTCGAGGTGCGGCGTCGCCGGACGAACACGGTCGCCAGCGCGACGACGATGGCCGTCGGGATACCGGCGGCCAGGAGGATCTCGAGCGTCTCGTTGGTCACCGGGACAGTCTGTCGGGCGGCGGGCCGCCGAAGCGAGCCGACGCGTCAGCCGGACCGGTCGGTCCGGCGGCGGGGCTCAGCGGCGGTGGTTCCCCGGCAGGACACCGACGGCCTTGTCGCGGGCCCGCTGCAGCGTCGTCGCCAGGTCGTCGACCTGCAGGTACGCCTCGCCCTCGTCGACCGTCTCCCGCAGGAACTGCGCCAGCGACATGTCGACGGGCTCGACCGAGGCGGCCGCCGCAGCCGCGCGCTGGTCGGTGTCGGGGTTCTTGCGCGCGGCCCAACCGGCGCGGAACGCGCGCAGCGGGGACTCGCCCGTGCCTCGGGCGGAGCTGGTGACGCTCGCGGCGAGCAGGACACCGGCGGCGACGAGGAGTGCGAGAACGATCGCGACGAGGATGGCCATGTGCCCCAGTCTCCGTGCCGAACCTGGAAGCGGGAGCGCCCCGCGCACAGGGAACGCCAAACAGCACACAATCTCCACACGCCGAGCGGCGAGCCCGCACCGCGCGCCGGCCTCGTCAGACCGCGACGTCCTCGCGCATCCGCTGGCTGATCACGGTGGTGACGCCGTCGCCGCGCATGGTCACGCCGTAGAGCGCGTCGGCGATCTCCATCGTGCGCTTCTGGTGCGTGACGACGATCAGCTGCGAGTCCTCCTGGAGCTCGCGGAAGATCTCGAGCAGCCGGCCCAGGTTGGCGTCGTCGAGCGCGGCCTCGACCTCGTCCATCACGTAGAACGGGCTCGGCCGTGCCTTGAAGATCGCGACCAGCAGGGCGACCGCGGTGAGCGACCGCTCGCCGCCGGAGAGCAGCGAGAGCCGCTTGACCTTCTTGCCGGCCGGGCGCGCCTCGACCTCGATGCCCGTGGTCAGCATGTTGTCGGGGTCCGTGAGGACCAGTCGGCCCTCGCCGCCGGGGAACAGCCGCGGGAAGACGACGTCGAACGCGGCCGCGGTGTCGCGGTAGGCCTCGGCGAACACCTGCTCGACGCGCTCGTCGATCTCCTTGACGATCTCCAGCAGGTCCGCGCGCGACTTCTTCAGGTCCGCCAGCTGCTCGACCAGGAACTGGTGGCGCTCCTCGAGTGCGGCGAACTCCTCGAGCGCGAGCGGGTTGACGCGGCCCAGGAGCGAGAGCGCACGCTCGGCGGCGCGCAGCCGCTTCTCCTGCTGCTCGCGCACGTACGGGACCGCCGTCGGGGCCTCCGGGTCGATCTCCGCCCCCGGGACCGGGATCACGGGGACGTCCTGGTGCGGGCCGTACTCCTCGAGCAGCACGGCCGGGTCGAGGCCGAGGTCGTCGACCGCGCGGGACTGGAGCGCCTCGATCCGCAGCCGCTGCTGGGTGCGGGCGACCTCGTCGCGGTGGGCGACGTCCGTGAGCTGCGCGAGCTCCGCGGCGCGCACGTCGACCTCGGCGCGCGCGGCCGTGACCTCGCGGTCCCGCTCGCCCCGGGCCGCCTCCGCGGCGTCGCGCTCGGCCGACGCCCGCCGCAGCGACTCGTCGAGCACGACGAGGGCCTGGGTGGCGCCGTCCCGCACGGCCTGGGCGACGGTGGCCTGCCGCGACCGCGCGCGCTCGCGCTCGGCGGCGCGCTCGCGGGCCACACGCTCGGCCTGGGCGGCGCGCTCGAGGGACTCGGCGCGGCCCGACAGCGCCCGCGCCCGCTCCTCGCCGGTGCGCAGCGTCAGCCGCGCCTCGGTCTCGCGCGCCCGTGCCGCCGACGCCAGCTCCGTCAGCCGGTCGCGCCGCTCGCTGCCCTCGGCGATCGCCGCCTCGCTCTCGGCGGGCTCGACCTCGGCCGCGGCGAGCCGCGCGGTCAGCTCCGCGAGCTGCGTGCTGTCGTCCTCGAGCGTGCGCGACGCGGCCTCGAGGGACTGCTGCAGGCGCGCGGCCTCGGCGTTCGCGGCGCGGGCCGTGGAGCCGAGGTGGCCCAGCTGCTCCGCGACGGCGGCCAGGGCAGCGTCCGACTCGTTGAGGCGGTCCAGGGTGGCCTCGTGCGCTGCGCGGGCGGCCGCCTGCGCCTCGGTCGCGCCGACGAGCTCGAACCGCACGCGCTCCGCGTCGGCGGTGGCCTGCGCGACACCCGCACGGGCCTGGTCGAGCGCCGACTGGAGGTGCAGCGCGCTCGGGGCCGTGGCGGAGCCGCCCGAGGCGCGGTGCCGGGACAGCACGTCGCCCGTGCGCGTCGCGACGACCAGGTCGGGGCGGGCCGCGACGATCGCGCGGGCGGCGGCCAGGTCGTCGACGACGACGACGTCGGCGAGCAGGGTCTCGACGGCCGCGCGCACGTGGTCCGGCGCGCGCACGAGGTCCACGGCGCGGTCGGCGCCGGCGGGCACGTCTGCCAGGGGCGTCGTCGGTGTGGAGGCGCCGGAGACCAGCAGCGTCGCGCGACCGGCGTCCTCGGTGCGCAGGTAGCGGATGGCGTCGACGGCCGCGTCGACCGAGTCCACGGCGACCGCGTCGGCCACCGCACCGAGCGCGGCGACGATCGCCTCCTCGTTCTCGGGGTCGACCGCCAGCAGCGCCGCCACGGAACCGACGAGCCCGGGCTGACCGTCCGCGGCGAGCAGCGCGCCCACGCCGTCCTTGCGCGTGAGGCTCAGCTCGAGCGTCTCGGCGCGGGACTCCAGGGCGGCACGCTCGCGCTCGGCGGCCGACAGCTGCTCCTGCAGCGCGCCCAGCCGCTCGCTCGCCCGCTCGAGGGCCTCGACGGCGGCCTCGTGCTCCGCGTCCAGCCCCTCCTCGCCCTCCTCGACGCCCGCGACCTGCGACTCCAGGACCGCGAACTGCGTCGTGGCCTCCTGCCCGCGCTGCTCGGCGGCGGCCAGGGACTCCCGGAGCCGACCGAGCTCGGACTGCGTGGCCTCGACGCGGCTGCGGCGGGCCGCGACCTGGCCGGCCAGCCGTGCCACGCCCTCGCGGCGGTCGGCGGCGCCGCGCAGCGCGGTCGCGACCTCCTTCTCGGCGGCGACGGCCTCGGCCTCGGCCTGCTGCCGGGCGGTGACAGCGGCCTCGAGCGCGGCCCGCGACAGCTCGACCTCGGAGGCCAGCTCGGCCTCCGCGGCGCGCACGCGCTCGGCCTGCGCGGCGAGGTCGTCGGGGTCGGAGCCGCCGGTCCGCTCGGGGCCCGCGCTGCCGAGCAGGCGGACGCGGTCGGCGGCCAGGGAAGCCGTCCCGCGCAGGCGCTCGCGCAACGACGACAGCCGGTACCAGACCTCGCTGGCCTCGCTCAGCGCGGGAGCGGCTTCTGCGGCCTCGCGCTCGAGCGTGGCCAGGCGCGCGCGGGTGGCGGCCAGCGCGCCCTCGACCTCCTCGCGCCGGACACGCAGCGCGCTCTCGTCGGCGATCTCCTGCTCGAGCGTGGAGGTCAGCTGGGCGAGGTCGTCGGCCAGCAGCCGGGCGCGGGCGTCGCGAAGGTCCGCCTGGACCACCGCCGCCTTGCGCGCGACCTCCGCCTGCCGGCCGAGCGGGCCGAGCTGGCGGCGGATCTCCCCCGTGAGGTCGGACAGGCGCGTGAGGTTGGCCTGCATCGCCTCGAGCTTGCGGAGCGCCTTCTCCTTGCGCTTGCGGTGCTTGAGGACGCCCGCGGCCTCCTCGATGAACCCGCGGCGCTCCTCGGGGGTCGCGCGCAGCACCGCGTCGAGCTGGCCCTGCCCGACGATGACGTGCATCTCCCGGCCCAGGCCGGAGTCCGACAGCAGGTCCTGGATGTCGAGCAGGCGGCAGCCCTGGCCGTTGATCGCGTACTCGGAGCCGCCGTTGCGGAACAACGTCCGCGAGATGGTGACCTCGGAGTACTCGATCGGCAGGGCGCCGTCGGAGTTGTCGATGGTGAGCGCGACCTCGGCCCGGCCCAGCGGCGGCCGGCCCGCCGTGCCGGCGAAGATGACGTCCTCCATCTTGCCGCCGCGCAGCGACTTGGCGCCCTGCTCCCCCATCACCCAGGCCAGGGCGTCGACGACGTTGGACTTGCCCGAGCCGTTGGGCCCGACCACGCAGGTGACGCCCGGCTCGAAGTTCAGGGTCGTCGCCGAGGCGAACGACTTGAACCCCCGCAGGGTGAGGGTCTTGAGGTGCACGCACGAAGCCTAAGGTGCGCGCACCCCAGCTCCCGGGAGGCTGCCCTCAGAGAGCGGGGAACCAGAGGGCGATCTCGCGCGCGGCGGACTCCTCGGAGTCCGACCCGTGCACCAGGTTCTGGATGACCTTGAGGCCCCAGTCGCGGCCCAGGTCGCCGCGGATCGTGCCCGGGGTCGCCACCGTCGGGTCGGTCGCGCCGGCGAGCGAGCGGAAGCCCTCGATCACGCGGTGCCCCTCGGCCACGACGGCGAGCACCGGACCCGAGCGCATGAACTCGATGAGCGGCGTGAGGAACGGCTTGCCGGCGTGCTCGGCGTAGTGCTCGGCCAGCAGGGCCTCGTCGGCCTCGCGCAGCTCGACGGCGACGAGCGTGTAGCCCTTGGCCTCGATGCGGCGCACGACCTCCCCCGACAGCCCGCGGCGGACACCGTCCGGCTTGACGAGGACGAGGGTGCGCTGCGTGGCGGGTGCGTCAGTCATGGGCGCAACCCTATGTCGCGTCAGGGACGTCAGGCGCCGTGCGTCAGGGCCCGACCGCACCCGGGTGGGCGGCGTCGTACTCCGCCCGCTCGCGGTCGATCCGGCCGCCCAGCCGCAGCGCCACCACCCACAGGACGACGAAGATCACGCCCACCGCGAACATCATCGGGATGACGAACCCGCCCGCCAGCACGAACACCTGGACGATCGAGCCGGCGAGGTAGCCGCCCGGCCGCGAGACCAGGCCGGACAGCAGGATCAGCACCACGGACAGGCACCCACCGACCAGCCAGATCGTGGACACGGGGGCGACCCGCAGGCCGTACGCCACGAGCGTCGCGAAGAACACGACGACGGCCTCGAGGATGAGGATCGTCTGCGTGAACTGGGGCTTCGCGGCACGCTTGCGGCGTACGGCCTGGCCGTCGGGGACGGTGGAGCTCATCGGGCCAGGCTACCGGCGGGCCGAGGCCTCGACGTCGTCCGGGGCCGCGTCCCGCTGGGTCGGGAGCCCGTCGTGGACCGGGCCGGAGAGCTCGTCCAGGACGACCGCCCCGTCGATCGTGTCGGTGGGCGCACCCGAGCCGTCGGCCGCGAGGGCCTCGCCACGGGCGACCATGCCGGCCACGTCGGACAGCTTGACCTCGCGCAGGAAGAGCGCGAGCACGAAGCCGACCGCGACGACGGGCACGAGGTACCAGAACGACGGCGCGAGCGCGTTGGTGAACGCGTCGATGACGCCGGTCTTCAGCGGCTCGGGCAGCGCCTGCACCGCGGCGGGCGTCAGGCTTGAGGCGTCGCCGCCGGAGCCCGCGGGCGCGCCCGCGAAGACGCCGGCGAGGTTGTCCGCCAGCTTGGTGGTGAACATCGTGCTGAACAGCGCCGTGCCCACGGCCGCGCCGATCTCGCGGAAGAAGTTGTTCGTGCTGGTCGCGGTGCCGATCTCGTGGGGGTCCACGGAGTTCTGCACGGCGAGCACGATCGTCTGCATGACCAGGCCCATGCCGGCGCCGAGCACGAAGATCATGGCGCCGAAGAGCCACATCGACATGTCACCGGTGATCTGCGTGAGCCACGCGACGCCGGCGGTGGTGATGGCCAGGCCGATCACCGGGAACGCCTTGTAGCGGCCGGTCTTCGTGATCGCGATACCGGAGCCGATCGCCGTGATCATGACGCCGACCATCATCGGGAGCAGCAGGAAGCCGGACTCGGTGACGCCCGCGCCGGTCGACATCTGCAGGAAGGTCGGCAGGAACGCCAGGGCGGCGAACATGCCCATGCCGAGGATGAGGCCGATCGCGGTGGCGATGGTGAACGTCGGGTTCTTGAACAGGCGCAGCGGCAGGAGCGGCTCCTGCGCGCGGAGCTCGACCATGATGAACGCGGCGATCGCGACGAGCGTGCCGATCACGAGGGTGAGCAGGCCCGGGTCGGACCAGTCGTAGCCGCGGTTGCCGGTCCAGCTGTCCCAGCTGGTGGCCAGGACGAGGCCCGAGGTGGCGACGACCAGGAAGAAGATGCCGGCGACGTCGAGCTTCTTGCCCGAGCGGTGCGACGGGAGCTTGAGGGTGAACCAGGCGACCAGGAACGCGGTCAGGCCGATCGGGATGTTGATCCAGAAGCACCAGCGCCAGTCGGCGTGCTGCGTGAACAGGCCACCCAGGAGCGGGCCGATCACGGCGGAGATCCCGAAGAGGGCACCCATCGGGCCCATGTACTTGCCGCGGTCCTTGGCGGGCACGATGTCCGCGATGATCGCCTGCGACAGGATCATCAGACCGCCGCCGCCGAGGCCCTGGACGCCGCGCCAGAAGACCAGCTCGCCGAAGGACTGCGCGAACCCCGCCCCGGCCGACGCGGCCGTGAACAGGCCGATCGCGATGAGGAACGGCCAGCGACGGCCCCACAGGTCACCGAACTTGCCGTAGAGCGGCATGACGATCGCGATCGCCAGGATGTAGGCCGTGACGACCCAGCCCTGGTGCTCGACGCCGTTCAGCTCGCCGACGATGGTCGGCATCGCGGTGCCGACGATCGACTGGTCGAGCGACGACATGAACATCCCGGCCATGAGCGCGCCGAAGATGAGCCAGACGGTCTTGGGGGTGAGGACGATCAGCGGCTTGTCGACCGCTGGTGCCTCGGGTGCTGCGGTGGCCATGCGAGAAACCTCGTTCTGAAAGAGGGGCGGACGTGCGGAGAAGTCAGTCGGAGAGGATCGAGCGGAGCTCGGCGACGACGGCCGTCAGGTGGTCGTCGGCGTCGCCGTGACCTCCGGCCGCGTCCCAGCGCAGGAACGTCGCGTGCGTGAGGAACAGGAGGACGGAGCCGACCATCTCGGGCGAGTGGGAGGGGTTCTCCCCCAGGCGGCGCTCGACCAGTGCGGAGAGCTGGCCCTTGTGCTGCTCGAACCAGGCGAGGTGCCGGGCGACCAGCCGCGGCTCCTTGGCGGCCAGCTCGAGCGCGCGGGCGAGCCGCTCGCGGCCGATGGGCGGGTCGCTGAGGAACGAGCTGACGAGCGCCTGCAGGTCGAGCACGAGGTGCCCGGTCGGGCCGCCGGTCGCGAACACCTCCGCGGCCTCGGACTCGAGCGGCCACGGCGTGTGGCCGAGCACGGCGTCGTCCTTGGTCTCGAAGTAGTTGAAGAAGGTGCGGACCGAGACCCCCGCCTCCTCGCAGATGGCGTCGACCGTCACGGCGTCGAGCCCGTGCTCGGCGACCAGCCGGTGCGTGGCGTCGATCAGCGCCTCTCGGCGCGCGCGCTTCTTGCGCTCACGCAGCCCGAGGGCCGCGGGCTCGTCGATCACGGAGTTCTGCACGAGGTGCAACTTTACACGCACTGCAACTTTGCAGTGAACGCACTTTTCTGTGCCGTCCCTCACACGGCGCAGGCGTCAGACCTCGCCGAAGCCGCCCTCGACCGCCGCGACCAGCGCGTCCCGGGCCTCGGCGGCCTGCGGTCCCTCCGCCTCGACCTGCAGCTCCACGCCCTGCTTGGCCCCGAGCTTCATGAGCTCGAGCACGCTCGCGGCGTTGGCGCCGTTGACCCGCACCTTCGCGTCGTACGCGGCGAGCATGCGCGCCACGACGGCCGCGGGGCGGGCGTGCAGGCCCAGGGGGTTGCGCAGGACGACCGAGGCCCGCAGCACCCCGTCGTCGAGGCCGCCGGAGGTCCCCGGTGACGTCGGCTCCGCCGAGCCGGCGAACGTCGAGCCGGCGTGCTCCGCGGAGGCGAGGACCCCCGCCAGGTCGGCTCCCCCGTGCGCGGTCACGGCGGCGGCGACCGCGCCCTCGACGAACGGCGCGTCGGCCAGCCGCACGCGGTCCGCGACGTCCTCGTCCAGCAGGTCCAGCACCGACTCGGCGGTCAGCACGGCCGAGCCGAGGTCGGTCAGCACGACGGCGGACCGGCCGTCCTGCGTCGCGTGGAGGAGCGCCGCCTCGACGGTGTCGTAGCTGGTGCCGAGCCCGCCGTCCTGCATCCCGCCGGCCGCGAGCAGCAGCACGCCGGGCGCCATCTGCCCGGCCAGCTCCGCCGCACCCTCGGCGAGCGCGCGCGAGTGCGAGACCAGGACTAGGGCGACGGGTGCGGGCTCGCGCTCGAACGTCCCGCTCACGCGGCCGCCTGCGCGGCGGCCCGCAGGATCAGCTCGGTCGACCGCGCTCCCGGGTCGAGGTGGTTGGCCGACCGCTCCCCCAGGTAGCTCGCCCGACCCTTGGTGGCGATGAGCGGGATGGTCGACTCGGCGCCGTCGTGCGCGGCGTCGGCCGCCGCGGCGAGCACCTCCGCGGGCGACGCCCCCGAGTCCGCGGCGGCGACCGCGGCCTCGGTGGCGGGCGTCCAGGCGTCGACCATCGTCTTCTCGCCGGTGGTCGCCTTGCCGCGGGCAACGATGCCCTCGAGGGCCGCCTCGAGCAGCGCCACGACACCCTGGCTGTCGAGCTCGGGCACGCCGGTCGCCTTGGCCGCACGCAGGTAGGCCGTGCCGTAGAGCGGACCGGCCGCGCCGCCGACCGTCGACATCAGCGTGGTGGCGACGAGCTTGAGCACCTCGCCGATGTCGGCCGGCGGCGCCTCGAGCGCATCGAGCTTGGCGATGACCGCCGTGAACCCGCGGAACAGGTTCTCGCCGTGGTCGCCGTCCCCGATCTGCCGGTCGAGCTCGATGAGCTCGCTCCGGTGCTCCGTGACCGTCTGCGCCGAGAGGCGCACCCAGTCGATCGCCCACGCGACGTCCAGCGTCATGCCCACGCTCCCTCGAGCCGTCCCGGTCCGTGCGATGGTGCGGACGACCTGGCCGCGATCACCACCGCAGGGCGGTCGTGTGCACGGGGGCGTCCCACAGGGCGGTCAGCTCGTCGTCCAGCCGGAGAACGGTGACCGACGCGCCCTGCATCTCCAGCGATGTCACGTAGTTGCCGACGAGCGAGCGGGTCACGACGACCCCACGCTCCTCCAGCAACGCGCGGGCCCGACGATAGACCACGTAGAGCTCCGAGGCGGGCGTGCCACCCATGCCGTTCACGAACAGCAGCACCGTGTCCCCGCTGCCGAGGTTGAGGTCGTCCGCCACGGGCGTGAGCAGCATCTCCGTGATCTCGTCGGCGCCGGCCAGGGGGATCCGGCGGCGGCCGGGCTCGCCGTGGATGCCGATGCCGATCTCGATCTCGTCCTCGGGCAGGTCGAAGCTGGGCTTCCCCGCGTGCGGGACCGTGCAGGCGGTGAGCGCGACGCCCATCGAGCGGACGTTGGCGATGACCTTCTCGGCGACGGCGACGACGGCGTCGAGGTCGTCGCCGCGCTCGGCGGCCGCCCCCGCGATCTTCTCGACCGCGACCGTGCCGGCCACGCCGCGCCGCCCGGCCGTGTAGAGCGAGTCCTCGACCGCGACGTCGTCGTTGACGATGACGCTGCGCACCGTCACGCCCTCGGCGTCGGCGAGCTCGGCGGCCGTCTCGAAGTTGAGCACGTCGCCCGTGTAGTTCTTCACGATCGCGAGCACACCGGCACCGGAGTCGGCGGCCTGGAGCGCCGGCGTGATCTGGTCCGGGGTGGGCGAGGTGAACACGGGCCCGGCGACGGCCGCGTCGAGCATGCCGACGCCGACGAACCCGCCGTGCAGCGGCTCGTGCCCCGACCCGCCGCCGCTCACGAGGCCGACCTTGCCTGCCGTGGCCCCGCCCGCCCGCAGGACGACCGCGTGCTCGGCGTCCACCGACACGACGTCAGCGTGCGCGGCCGCGAAACCCTCGAGCGATTCGGCCACGACGGTCTGCGGGTCGTTGATGAGCTTCTTCACTGCAGCCATCCCTTCACCGGGCACCCACGGCAGGCCCCGCACGTCCGTCGTGGACTCCCGCGTCCCGACAAACCTCACAATGTTGGCGTCCACGGAGGCCGTCAAGGGGAGGACGTGCGCCGTCGGTGCACATTCGTGCACCCAGCCGCGTGAGCATCGGCAAGTCACCCGGACGGGTGACCAGGACTCAGGGACGCCCGAGCAGCCGGCGCGCCTCCGCGACGAGCAGGATCGAGCCGGTGACGAGCACGCCGGACCCGCGCTCGACCTCGCTCTCCGCACGCGACACCGCCAGGTCGAGGGCGTCGTTCAACCGCTCGACCGTGTGCACGCGGTCCTCGCCGAAGATGTCGATCGCGATGTCGGCCAGGTCCTCGACGTCGAGCGCGCGCGAGGTCGATGCACGGGTGATCACCACCTCGGCGAGCACCGGTTCGAGCGCGGCGAGCATGCCCTCGGGGTCCTTGTCGGCCATCACGCCGACCACGCCGACGAGCCGGGTCAGCTCGAACGCCTCCTCGAGCCCGGCGACGAGCGCCTCGACGCCCGCGGGGTTGTGCGCGCCGTCGACGATGATCGTCGGGCTCGACCGGACGACCTCGAGCCGGCCCGGCGAGTCGACGTCGGCGAACGCCACCTCGACGACACCGGGGTCGAGCGCGCGGCCGCCGGTGAGGAACGCCTCCACGGCCGTCAGGGCCAGCAGGGCGTTGTGCGCCTGGAACTCCCCGTGCAGCGGCAGGAAGATCTCGGTGTACGTGCCGCCCAGCGCCTGCAGCGTGATCAGCTGACCGCCGACGGCCACCTGCCGCTCCCCGACCGCGATGTCGACGCCTTCGCGGAGCACCCGGGCACCGCGCTCGGCGGCGACGGCCAGGAGCACTCCCTCGACGTCCTCGGTCTGCTGCGCGACGACGACCGTCGCGCCGTCCTTGATGATCCCCGACTTCTCCGACGCGATCTCGACCAGCGTGTGGCCGAGGTAGCGCTCGTGGTCCATCGCGATCGGCGTGATGATCGCGACCTCGCCGTCGACGACGTTGGTGGAGTCCCACGTCCCGCCCAGACCCACCTCGATCACGGCGACGTCGATCGGCGCGTCCGCGAAGGCCGCGAAGGCCATCACCGTGAACACCTCGAAGAACGACAGCCGAGGCTCGCCCTTCTCGATCGAGCCCTGGTCGACCAGGTGCACGTAGGGCGCGACGTCCTGCCAGACCTCGACGAAGCGCTCGTCGCTGATCGGCTCGCCGTCGATCGCGATCCGCTCGTTGACGCGGCTCAGGTGCGGGCTGGTGAACCGGCCCGTGCGCAGGCCGTGCTCGCGCAGCAGCCGCTCGACCATCCGGGAGGTCGACGTCTTGCCGTTGGTGCCGGTCAGGTGGATGGTCCGGTACGCCTTCTGGGGGTCGCCCAGCAGCTCGCACACGGCCCGCACCCGGTCAAGCGTCGGGTCGATGTCGTGCTCCGGCGCGCGCGCCAGGATCGCCTGGTAGACCTCGTCGGCGGCCGTCCGGGCCTCCTTCTCGGCCTGCCTGCGCAGGTGCTCCGACCCGCCCTGCTCGCGCGCACTCATGCCTCGTACCCTCCGGCGTCGACGGCTTCCACGGTGACCTCCAGTGCCTCGACCGCGTCCTGCACGGTGACCGAGACGGCCAGCGTCTCGCGCGCGATGGTGTCCTGGTGCGCCTCGACGGCGGCCAGGTGCTCGGTCGGGACCGACAGCGTCAGCAGGATCCGGTCCCCCACCTGCAGGCCGGCGGCCTTGCGGGCGTCCTGCACGGCGCGCACGACGTCGCGGGCGTAGCCCTCGGCGCGCAGGGCGTCGTCCAGCGTGAGGTCGAGCACGACGAACCCGCCGCCGGGCAGGACCGCCGCGGCTCCGCCCTCGTCGCCGACCACGGTCGTGAGCTCGTACTCGGCCGGCTGGAGCGCCACGTCACCGTCCGGCGTGGTGACCACGACGGTCTCGGCCTCGACCCGCCAGGCACCGCTGCGCGCCGCCTGGATGACCGCCTGCACACCTCGACCGAGCCGCGGGCCCGCCGCGCGGGCGTTGACCGCGAGGCGCTGCGTGATGCCGAACCGCTCGGCGGTGCCCGCGTCGGCCGTCACGAGGTCGACGCGCTTGACGTTCAGCTCGGCCGCCAGCAGGTCGGCGTACGGCGCCAGCGCGTCCGCGTCGCCGACCGCCACGGTGAGCACGTGCAGCGGCTGCCGGACGCGCACGCCCGCGGCCTTGCGCAGGCCGAGCGCGGTCGACGTGACTGCGCGGACCTGGTCCATCGCGGTCACGAGCGACTCGTCCGCGGCCTCGTCGTCCACGGTCGGCCAGTCGGTCAGGTGCACGCTGCGCCCGCCCGTCAGGCCGCGCCAGACCTCCTCGGCGACCAGCGGCGCGAGCGGCGCCATGACCCGCGTGAGGGCCTCGAGCGAGGTCCACAGCGTGTCGAAGGCGTCGGCGTCCTCGGCCCAGAACCGGTCGCGCTGCGTGCGCACGTACCAGTTGGTGAGGACGTCGAGGTGCTCGCGCACGGTCTCGCACGCCGCGGAGATGTCGTACGCGTCCAGCTGCGCGGTCGTCGTCGCGACGAGGTCCCGCGTGCGCGCCAGGACGTAGCGGTCCATGGGCGCCAGCGTGGCAGCGCGCGCGGCGTCGACGGCCTTGGCCGTGTAGCCGGCGCCCCCGTCCGCCGCCCCCGCGTAGAGCGAGAAGAAGTAGTACGTGCTCCAGAGCGGCAGCAGCACCTGGCGCACGCCGTCGCGGATGCCCTCCTCGCCGACGATGAGGTTGCCGCCGCGCAGGATCGAGCTCGACATGAGGAACCACCGCACGGCGTCGGACCCGTACAGGTCCCACATCTCGGCGGGGTCGGGGAAGTTGCGCAGGCTCTTGCTGGCCTTGCGGCCGTCGTCGCCGAGCACGATCCCGTGGCACAGGACGTTGCGGAAGGCCGGCCGGTCGAACAGGGCCGTGGCCAGCACGTGCAACGTGTAGAACCAGCCGCGGGTCTGGCCGATGTACTCGACGATGAAGTCGCCCGGGTAGTGGTGCTCGAACCAGTCCGCGTTCTCGAACGGGTAGTGCACCTGCGCGAACGGCATCGACCCGCTGTCGAACCACACGTCGAGGACGTCCGGGATGCGGCGCATCGTGCTCCGCCCGGACGGGTCGTCCGGGTTCGGGCGCGTGAGCTCGTCGATGAACGGTCGGTGCAGGTCCGGCTCGCCCGCCTCGTTCGTCGGCACCCGGCCGAAGTCCGCCTCCAGCTCGGCCAGCGAGCCGTAGACGTCGACGCGCGGGTACGACGGGTCGTCCGACACCCACACCGGGATGGGCGTGCCCCAGTAGCGGTTGCGGCTGATCGACCAGTCGCGCGCGTTGGACAACCACTTGCCGAACTGGCCGTCCTTGATGTGCTCGGGCGTCCAGGTGATGTCCTGGTTGAGCTCGACCATGCGGTCGCGGAAGTCGCTCACGCGTACGAACCAGCTGGTCACCGCCTTGTAGATCAGCGGGTTCCGGCAGCGCCAGCAGTGCGGGTAGGAGTGCTCGTACGTCTCGTGCCGGACCAGCACCGACCGCTGGTCCTCGGGTACGCGTGCGAGCGGGCCGGTGCCCGCCTTGAGGTCGGCGATGATCGGCTTGTTGGCGTCGAACACCAGCTGCCCGACGTAGTCCGGCACCTCCGTGGTGAACGTGCCCTTCGAGTCCACGGGCACCACCGGGGTGATGCCGACGGCCTCGCAGGCCACCATGTCGTCCTCGCCGAACGCGGGCGCCAGGTGCACGATGCCCGAGCCGTCCTCGGTGGTCACGAAGTCGCCGAGCAGCACCTGGTGCGCGTTCTCCCGGCCGACGAAGTAGTCGAACGGCGGCGTGTACCGGCGGCCCGCGAGGTCCCGGCCCTTGACGGTCGCCACGACCGTCGCCTCACCGAGCTCCTTGCCGTAGGCGCCCAGCCGCGCGGCCGCGAGCACCACGAGCTCTCCCGCGAGCGCCGAGGTGGGCCCCGGCTCGACGGTCACGTAGTCGACGTCCGGGCCGACCGCGATCGCCAGGTTGCTGGGCAGCGTCCAGGGGGTCGTCGTCCAGATGAGGGCGAGCTCGCCGGTCTCCAGCCGCAGGCCGACCGTCAGTGCGGGGTCCTGGCGCGACTGGTAGACGTCGTCGTCCATCCGCAGCTCGTGGTTGGACAGCGGGGTCTCGTCGCGCCAGCAGTACGGCAGCACGCGGTAGCCCTCGTACGCCATGTCCTGGTCGTAGAGGCGCTTGAACGCCCAGATGACCGACTCCATGAACGTGACGTCGAGCGTCTTGTAGTCGTGGTCGAAGTCGACCCAGCGGGCCTGGCGCGTGACGTACTCGCGCCACTCGCCCGTGTACCGCAGCACCGACTCGCGGCATGCCTGGTTGAACGCGGCCAGGCCCATCTCCTCGATCTGCGAGGTGTCGGTGATGCCCAGCAGCCGCTGCGCCTCGAGCTCGGCCGGCAGCCCGTGCGTGTCCCAGCCGAACCGGCGCTCGACGCGGCGGCCGCGCATGGTCTGGTAGCGCGGGACGACGTCCTTCGCGTAGCCGGTCAGCAGGTGTCCGTAGTGCGGCAGGCCGTTGGCGAACGGGGGGCCGTCGTAGAAGACGAACTCGTTGCTGCCGTGCTCGCCGGCCTCGCGGGCGTCGATCGACGCCTGGAACGTGCCGTCGGACTCCCAGTAGGCGAGGACGTCCTTCTCGAGGGCGGGCAGGTCCGGCGACGCCGGGACGGCGTCGGACTGGCGGTGCAGCGGGTAGGCCACGGTGCGGCTCTCCTGTGGTCGGCACCCGGTGGGGTGCGTCGCTTCGGCTACGAGGACGATCGGACCCGGACCGGCCGGGACCTACCGCGGTACCACCTCGCTTGCCGGCTCCCCTGGCGGGTCGTCGACCACTTCGTGAGGGCTGTGACGGGCCTACCCGTCCGGTTCTACTGAGGCTTGGAGGCCTGTTCTTCCGGAGGCTCGCCGGTGATGGCCGGGTCGACGCCTGTGCCGCCCAGGGTAACGCACGCCTCCGGCCGGGCCTGCGCAGAATTTACGCGCGGTGCGCGACGACCGGGGGCAGCGCCGACCACGGGAACGTGATCCACCGGTCGGTGCGGCGCCACACGTAGTCGGGCTCGATGATCGACCGCGACTTGGCGTACAGCACCGCCGTGCGGGCCTCGGCGCAGTGGGGCGCCATGAGCCGGTGCACCAGGGCGAGCGTCTCGCCGGTGTCGGCGACGTCGTCGACGACGAGCGCCCGCAGCCCGTGCATCGCGTCCGTGTCGAGCAGCGGCGGGAGCACGACCGGGTCCGGCAGGCGCTCGTCGACGCCCGTGTAGAACTCGACGTTGAGCGTGCCGACGGCCTTGGTGCCCAGCGCGTACGCGATCGCACCGCCCGGCGGCAGCCCGCCGCGCGCGACCGCGATGACGATGTCCGGCACGAAGCCGTCGTCGACCACCGTCTGCGCCAGCTCGCGCGCGGCCGTGCCGAAGAGCTCCCAGTCGAGCACCTCCCGCTCCTTGGGGAGCTGCTGGCCGGGTGCGGTCTCCGTGGTCGCCATGCGACCAGCCTACGAGCGCCGGCGGCGCCCGCTGGATGCCGCGGGCATGATCGAGCGCGTGACCTCTCCCCTCGTCCTGCTCGACCTCGACGGCACCCTCATCGACTCGATCCCGGGCATCACGGCCTCCATCGCCGCCGCGTACCGCCGGTGCGGCCTGCCCGTCCCGACGCCCGCGGAGCTCCGCTCGTTCGTCGGCCCCCCGATCGGCGACAGCCTCCGGGCGCACGGCGTCCCCGACGACCGCGTCGGCGAGGTCGTCCGGGCGTACCGCGAGGACTTCGCGGTGACGGGCATGCACGACGCGACGGTGTTCGACGGCGTCCCCGAGCTGCTCGCCGACCTGCGCGGCGCGGGCTGCCGGCTGGTCGTCGCGACGTCCAAGCCGGAGGTGTTCGCCGTGCCGATCTGCGCTGACCTCGGCCTCACGCCGCTGATCGACGGCGTCTTCGGCGCACCGCTCGACGAGTCCGGCACCAAGGCGGACGTCATCGCCCGGGCGCTCGCCGCCGAGCCGCACGCGCCCTCGCCGGCGACCACGCTGATGGTCGGCGACCGCGAGCACGACGTGCACGGGGCCCGCGAGCACGGCATCGACTGCGTGGGCGTGACCTGGGGGTACGCGGCGCCGGGCGAGCTCGAGGCCGCGGGTGCCGTCGCAGTCGTGGGGACCGTCGAGGAGCTGCGACGCACGGTCCTGGCACGGCTCGGCGACGGAGTTGCTTCCCGGGCTTGACCTTGACGCTGCGTCAACTCCTACCGTGGACGGCATGGAGTCATCGATCCAGGAGGTCGCCCGGCTGACGGGCACCACGAGCCGCACCCTGCGGCACTACGACGCGATCGGGCTGCTCGAGCCCAGCCGCGTCGGCGACAACGGGTACCGCTGGTACGACGACCGCGCGCTCGTGCGGCTGCAGCGGATCCTGCTGCTGCGTGGGCTCGGGCTCGGGCTGCCCGACATCGGGCGCGTGCTCGGCCGCGAGCAGGACGAGACGGCCGCCCTGCGCGCCCACCTCGACTGGCTGCGCAGCGAGCAGCACCGGCTGGAGCGGCAGGCCGCCTCGGTCGAACGGACCATCACCGCACGAGAGAACGGAGGGCCACTCATGGCCGAGGACATGTTCGACGGGTTCGACCACACCGAGCACAAGGAGGAGGTCGAGCGCCGCTGGGGCGCCGACGCCTACGCCACGTCCGACGCCTGGTGGCGCGGCATGACCGACGACGAGCGCGCCGGGTGGAAGGCGACCACCGCGCGACTGGCCACCGAGTGGGGCGCCGCCGCGTCCGCCGGGGCGGATCCCGCGTCCGACGAGGCGCAGGAGCTCGCGCGACGCCACGTCGCCTGGCTCGGCAGCATCCCCGGCACACCCGGGCACGGGTCGACGCCCGTGAAGGAGTACATCGTCGGCCTCGCGGAGATGTACGTCGCCGACCCGCGGTTCGCCGCGAACTACGGCGGCGAGGAGGGGGCGAGCTTCGTCCGCGACGCGCTGCACGAGTACGCGGCGCGGCACCTCTGAGAGGTCCGGGGGCCGGCTACGTCGTGCTGCGGATCGAGCGCTGCCAGTCGGCGTGCAGCTCGGCGAACCGACCGCCCGCCGCGACCAGCTCCTCGGGCGAACCGTCCTCGACGATCCGGCCGCCCTCGATCACGAGCACCCGGTCCGAGCCCATGACCGTGGACAGCCGGTGCGCGATGACCACGGAGGTGCGGTCGGCGAGCAGGGTCTGCAGACCGAGCTGCACGAGGGCCTCCCCCGGGACGTCGAGCGAGCTGGTCGCCTCGTCGAGGATCAGCAGCGCCGGGTCCGCCAGGAACGCGCGCGCGAACGACACGAGCTGGCGCTGGCCGGCCGACAGCCGCACGCCGCGCTTGTCCACCTCGGTGTCGTACCCGTCCGGCATCGCCGCGATGAGGTCGTGCACGCCGACCGCGCGCGCGGCAGCCTCGATCTCCGCGGGCGTGGCGTCGGGCTTGCCGAGCGCGATGTTGGCGCCGACCGAGCCGGAGAACAGGTACGCCTCCTGCGTCACCATGACCACCGCCCGCCGCAGGTCGACGGAATCGATCTCGCGCAGGTCGAGGCCGTCCAGGCGCACCGCCCCCTCCCGCACGTCGTAGAACCGGGCGAGCAGCTTGGCGATGGTCGACTTCCCCGCGCCGGTCTCGCCGACGAGTGCGAGCGACTGGCCCGCGGGGATGTGCAGGTCGACGTGCGGGAGAACCGTCGGGCCGGTGCCGTAGCCGAACTCGACGCCGTCGAACCGGACATCGCCCCGGGCGGCCGTGAGCCGCAGCGGGTGCGTCGGCTCGGGCACCGTCGGCTCCTCCGCGAGCAGTGACGCGACCTTCTCGAGCGCCGCCGTGGCCGACTGGAACGAGTTGTAGAACATGCCGATCTGCTGCAGCGGGCTGAAGAACCGGCGCGCGTAGAGCACGGCCGCGACCAGGACGCCGACCTCGATCCCGCCGTCGAGCGCGCGCAGCCCACCCACGAGGAGCACCGCGGCCACCGTGACGTTGCCGATCAGGGTCAGGCCCGTGTCGAAGACGCCGTTGAGCCGGATCGACTCCGCGGTGGAGCCCCGGTAGTCCTCGGCCAGCCCGCCGTACACGGCCTCGACCTGCGGCTCGCGGCGGAACGCCTGCACCGCGCGGATGCCCGTCATGGTCTCGACGAACCGCACGATGAGCCGCGCCGCCGCCGTGCGCTGCTTGCGGTACTGCAGCTGCGAGCGGTGCTGGAACCAGCGGGTCAGCACCACGCCCGGGACCACCGCGATGAGCAGCACCAGGCCGCTGCGCCAGTCGAGCAGCACCAGCGACACCGCCGTGAACACCATCGCGAGCACGCTCGAGGCCAGCGTGGTGACGCCGCCGTCGAGCAGCTCGCGCAGCGCGTCGACGTCGGAGGTCTGCCGCGAGATGATCCGCCCCGACGTGTACTTCTCGTGGAACTCCAGGCTGAGGCGCTGCGTGTGCCGGAACACCCGGCGGCGCAGGTCGAGCAGCATCGTCTGGCTCACCCGGGCCGACGCACGGACGGTCGCCGCCGTGAGCAGGCCGCCCAGCAGGGCGGCCGTCAGGTACCCGAGCGTCGCGAGCGTGATCGGCCGGGCGTCGCCGGCGGTGAGCGCCGGCAGCGCCTGGTCGATGCCGTACGCCACGAGGGCCGGACCGGCGACCGCGGCGAGCTGCGAGCCCACCACCAGCGCGGCCGTCCACCACGCGGGCCCCGCGACGGGCCGCAGGAGGAGGCCGAGCAGCGCGAGCGAGCGGCGCCGGATCCGCCGGGACTCGGCCTTGGTGCTCTCGTCCTCGAAGCCCTCGGAGGTCAGGACGCTGGCGGTCGCGGTCATCGGTGCACCGCCGTCAGGTCGTCCGCGTCGTCCAGCGCCGACAGCGCGGTGAGCACGTACCGGTAGTGCGGGTGGTTGGTCAGCAGGTCCGCGTGCCGTCCGACCCCCGTGATCCGCCCGTCCTCGAGCACCGCCACGCGGTCCGCCAGGGCGACGGTCGACGGCCGGTGGGCCACCACGAGGGTGGTGGTGCCCGTGAGCATGTCGCGCAGCCGCGCCGTGACCGCGGCCTCCGTGGTGACGTCGAGCGCGGACAGCGGGTCGTCGAGCAGCAGCACGCGCGGCCGGACGGCGATGGCGCGGGCGAGGGCGACGCGCTGCCGCTGACCGCCCGAGAGGCTGAGCCCCTCCTCGCCGATCACCGTGTCGAGCCCGTCCGGCAGCCCGTAGGCGAATCCGGCCCGCGCCACGTCGAGCGCCTCGGTGACCAGCTCGTCTGCCTCGGGCCCGGTGAGGTCGGTGCCGAGCAGCACGTTCTCCCGCACCGACGCCGAGAAGAGGATCGGGTCCTCGAACGCGATCGACACGGCAGCGCGCAGGTCGGCACGCGTGAGGTCACGCACGTCGACGCCGTCGATCCGCACGCTGCCGGCGGTCACGTCGTACAGCCGCGGCACCAGCTGCAGCAGCGTCGTCTTGCCACTGCCGGTCAGCCCGACCAGCGCCATGGTCTCGCCCGGCTCGAGCACCAGGTCGATGCCCGCGAGGATGTCGGAACCGCCGCGCGGGTGCCCCTCGGCGTCGACGCCGCGCGGGTGCCCGAAGTGGACGCCGCGCAGCTCGACGCGCGAGCCCGCCGGGTCGGCGGGCGGGAGCTGCACGGGCGTCGCGGGGTCGCGCACCGCCGAGCCCGTGTCCATGACCTGCAGGTACCGGTCGGTCGCCGCCTTGGCGTCGAGCGTCATCGCGAGCAGCATGCCGAGCCGCTCCACCGGGCTGTTCACCACCGCCGCCGTGGCGAAGAACGCGACCAGCGCGCCGACGCTCAGCTCCCCGCGGGAGGTGAGCGCGACGCCGAGGCCCAGCGAGACCGCGAGGATCGCCTCCGGGATCGCGCTCAGGGCGAACGACACCCGGGACTGCGTGCTCGCCTTCTGCACCTCGACCGCGCGCAGGGCGGCGGCCTGCCGCGCGAAGTCCTCCAGGGCGTCGTCGCCGCGACCGAACGCCTTGAGCACGCGGATGCCGTGCACCGACTCCTCGACGGTCGTGGCGAGGTCGCCCGCCTGGTCCCGTGCCTGGCGCGCCACCACCTTGTAGCTCTCACGGAAGCGGAACCCGAGCCAGATCATGGGCACCGCGCCCACCAGGTAGACCAGCCCGAGCACCCAGCTGGTCCACATCATCAGCCCGATGCCGACGACGACCGTCGTGGCGCTGACCAGCAGCATCACGAGCCCGAACACCGTCCAGCGGCGGATCGTGCCGAGGTCCGACATCACGCGCGAGAGCAGCTGCCCGCCCGACCACCTGTCGTGGAACTCCACGGGCAGGTCGAGCAGGTGGCGGAACAGGTCGGTGCGCATGTCGCGCTCCACCGCGGTGCCCGGCGTGAGGATCAGGGCGCGCCGGCACCAGACGAGGAACGCCTCGAGCACCCCGAGCCCCAGCACGACGAGCGCGCCGATCACGACCCCACGCTGCGAGCCCTCGCTCAGCAGCGGTCCGTTGACGATCACGCGCAGCACCTGCGGCACCGCGAGGGCGAGCAGGCTCGCGCCGAGGGCCGTCAGCCCGCCGAGCACGATCCGCGGGAGCGCGGGCCGGGCCCAGTGGCGCAGGCGCAGAAGCACCCGGGTGGTGGACTCGGACGCCGCCGCCCGACCGGCGCGCGAGTCGCCGCCGGTGGGCGCAGGGCTGGGGGTGGGGGGTGCTGCGGGTGGAGCAGAGGGCACATCAGCACCCTACGTACAGGGTCCGACAGTTGCCCGACCGATCCGACCCTCGGGACGGTCAGCCGCCGGTGCGCACGATCCGGTTGTTGCTCGCCTGCGCGCGTGGCCGGACCACGAGCAGGTCGATGTTCACGTGCGCCGGGCGGCTCAGCGACCACGCGATGGCGTCGGCGATGTCGTCCGCCACCAGCGGCTCGTACCCGGCGTAGACGGCCGCGGCCCGCTCGCTGTCCCCGTCGAACCGCACCATCGAGAACTCCTCGGTGGCCACCGCACCGGGGGCGATCTCGATGATCCGGATCGGCTCGCCGAGGATCTCCCAGCGCAGCGTCGTCGCGAGCATGCGCTCGGCGTGCTTGGCGCCGACGTACCCCGCGCCGCCCTCGTACGTGCCGTGGGCGGCCGTCGAGGTCACGACGACGATGTCGCCGCCGTCGCCGTCGCGCAGCTGCGGGAGCAGTGCCTGCGTGACCCGCAGCGTGCCCAGCACGTTGAGCTCGTACATCTGCCGCCAGTGCTCGAGGTCCGACGACTCGACGGGGTCGAGCCCGAACGCGCCGCCGGCGTTGTTGACCAGCGCGTCGAGCGGGCCGCCCTCCGCCGCGTGCGCGGCGAGGCGCGCGACGTCCGCGTCGACCGTGACGTCCGCGACGACCGTGTCGGCGCCGGTCTCGGCGGCGAGCTCGGCGAGCCGGTCGCCGCGGCGGGCGGTCGCGACGACGTCCCAGCCCTCGGCGCGCAGCCGGCGGACCGTCGCGGCGCCGATGCCGGAGGAGGCACCCGTGACCAGGGCGCGTCGGGGCGTGCTCGTGCTCATGCAGGACTCCAGGAGGTGGTGGGGGCTACGCAGAAGGCTAGGCGACCTCGGCCAGCACCTCGGTCAGCAGGGCGAGTCCGGTCGCCGCCTCGTCGGCCGTGACCACGCACGGCGGGACGACGTGCACGCGGTTGTCGGCGAGGAAGGGGAGCAGCCCACGGGCCAGCGCGCCGGCCTTGATCCGGCCCATGAGGGCGGCGTCGACCGGCTCGCGCGTGTCCTGGTCCTTGACCAGCTCCACGGCCCAGAACACGCCGAGCCCGCGCACCTCGCCGACCAGCGGGTTCTTCTCGGCGAGCTCCGCGAGCCCCGGCCCGAGCACGTCTCGACCGATCGCGGCGGCGTGCTCGATGATGCCCTCGTCGGCCATCGCGTCGAGCGTCGCGACGATCGAGCTCATGGCCAGCGGGTGGCCCGAGTACGTGAGGCCGCCGGGGAACACCGTGTCCTCGAACGTCGCCTCGATCGCGTCGCTGAGGATCACCCCGCCCGCCGGGACGTAGCCGGAGTTGACACCCTTCGCGAACGTGATGAGGTCCGGGACCACGTCGAACCCGTCGAACGCGAACCACCGGCCCGTGCGTCCGAAGCCGGCCATGACCTCGTCGAGGATGAGCAGGATCCCGTAGCGGTCGGCGATCGCGCGGACGCCGGCCAGGTACCCCGGCGGCGGGACCAGCACGCCGGCCGTGCCGGGGATGGTCTCGAGGAGGATCGCCGCGACCGACGCGGGCCCCTCGGCCTGGATCACGCGCTCGAGGTGGCGCAGCGCGCGCTCGCTCTCCTGCTCGGGCGTGGTGGCCCAGAACTCCGAGCGGTACAGGTACGGGCCGAAGTGGTGCACATGGGCGCGCGCGAACTCGTTGGGCACGCGGCGCCAGTCCCCCGTCGCCACCACCGCCGCACCCGTGTTGCCGTGGTACGAGCGGTAGGCGGAGACGATCTTGTCGCGGCCGGTGTGCAGGCGGGCCATGCGGATCGCGTTCTCGTTGGCGTCGGCACCCCCGTTGGTGAAGAAGACGCTCGAGAACCCCTCAGGTGCGTGGCTGAGCACCTTCTGCGCCGCCCGGCCGCGCGTGAGGTTGGCCGTGGCCGGCGCCACCGTCGTCAGCGTCGCGGCCTGCTCCTGGATCGCCGCGACCACCTTCGGGTGCTGGTGGCCGATGTTCGTGTTGACCAGCTGGCTCGAGAAGTCCAGGTACGTCCGGCCGGCGTGGTCCCAGACGGTCGAGCCGAGCCCGCCCGCGATGACCATCGGGTTGAGGTGGGCCTGCGCCGACCACGAGTGGAAGACGTGGTCGCGGTCCAGCCGCAGCGCGGTGGCGTCGTCGTCGCTGGTCATGGGGTGCTCCTTCTGCTGGCCCGCGCGCGGGCGCCGTCGCCGACGCCCGCGCGCGAGGGGTCACTTGCCGCCGGCCTCGAGTGTGACGTCCATCGGCGTGAAGTCCTCGCCGGACACGTCGACGCCCTCGTCCTTCAGGTCCGCCAGGGCCCTCGCCACGTAGTCGTTCGTGTACGCGTCGGCGTCGGGCTCGGTGGTGATGACCGTCGCCCCCTGGTCGTTCTTCGTCTTGAGGGCGATGTCGACCGTCTGCTTCCAGGCGGCCTCGTCGATCCTGCCGATGCCGTCCGGCGACGGCCAGATCAGCTTGTTGATCTCGTTGGTCTGCCACAGCTGGTGGCTGTTGCCCAGCTGCGAGCCCTGGGCCACGACGATGTCCCGCGCCTTCTCCGGGTTGTCGCGCGCGTAGATCCAGCCCTTGAGGCTCGCCTTGATGAACTTCACCGTCTGCTCCTGGTACTCCTTGTCGCTCGCGAGCTTCTCGGAGTTGGCCCAGATGGCGTCCTGGAGCATCGCGGTGCCCTCGTCGTTCCAGTTGACAGCGGTGAAGTCGTCGGGCGTGTACAGCTCGCCCGTGTCGGGGTTCTCCGCCTCGAGCAGCTGCGCGTACTCGTTGTAGGTCATGGCCTGCGCCGCGTCGATGTCGCCCGCCAGGAACGCGTTCATGTCGAACTGCTGCTGGACCAGCGTGACGTCGGTGGCCGGGTCGAGGCCGGCCTTCGTCATGCCGGCGAACAGCTCGAACTCGTTGCCGTAGCCCCAGTTGCCCACCTTCTTGCCCTCGAGGTCGGCCGCCGTGGTGATGTCCTTGTCCTTGAACGCGACCTGCAGCGTGCCGGACCTCTGGAAGATCTGGGCGACGTCGGTGATGCCGGCGCCCTGCTCGCGCGACGCGAGGGCCTTGGGCACCCACGCGATCGCGTAGTCGACCGAACCGTCCGCGAGGACCGACTGCGGCACGATGTCGGTGCCGCCCTCGACTATCTGCACGTCGAGGCCCTCGTCGACGTAGTACCCCTGGTCGACCGCCGCGTAGTAGCCGGCGAACTGCGCCTGGGTGAACCACTGCAGCTGCAGCTTGACGGGGATCAGCACCTCCGAGCTCATCGAGGGTTCGTCACCCGCGTCCCCGCCGTCGTCGGAGCTGCATCCGGACAGGACGAGCGCGGCGGTGACGCCGACCGCGGCCGCGCCCCACGCAGTACGCCTGGTGAGTCTCATCGTCAATCCTCTCGTTGGCTGTGCTGTGCGGTTGTTCGGCCCTCCTGGCGGCGATGGCAGGCGGACGTTCTAGCCCCCTTGGCGCCTCGCGACGGCCCGCTCGAGCGCGAGCGTCGCGAGGTAGAACACGAGCCCCAGCAGGATGGCGCCGAGGACGAAGGCCCAGGCCCGGGCGTAGGCGCTGTTCGACGCCGCCGACGTGATCCGGGAGCCGAGGCCGTTCTGCAGGCCGCCGAAGTACTCGGCGACGATGGCCGCGATCACGGCCGTCGAGGACGCGATGCGCAGGCCCGTGAAGAGGTACGGCAGCGCGCCGGGGATGGTGACCGTCCGGGTGATCTGCCGGGGCGTCGCGGCGTAGGCCCGGAGCAGGTCGCGGTGGACCGGCTGCACCTGGCGCAGGCCGCGCAGCGTGTTGACGAACACGGGCGCGAAGACGACGACCGAGACGACCAGCCGCCGCGGGGTCGTCGACGTGGTGCCGAACATCGTGTTCAGCGCCGGCGCGAGCGCGACGATCGGCATGACGCTCAGGGCGGCCGCCGTCGGTGACAGCAGCGTGTCCGCCATCCGGCTGCGCGCGGCCACGATCGCGGCAGCGATGGCCACCACGCTCCCGACCACCAGCCCGACCAGCACGTTCAGGCCGGTGGCGAGCGCGGCCTGCCAGACGAGCGGGACGACGAGCAGCAGCTGCTCGACGATCGCCGTCGGGCTCGGCAGGAGGTAGGGCTTGATCCCGGTGCCGACGACGATCGCCTGCCACACCACGAGCGCGACGACGCCGAGCAGGACCGGGGCGAGCCAGCGGCGGACGGACGCGGCGGTCATCGCGCGTCCATCCCGCGCACGGCGACCGGGGTGCCGTGCAGCGCCTCCCGGACCGCAGTGACCGCCGCGAAGAAGGCGGCGTCCTCCCGCAGCCCCTCGCCGCGGTCGGCCCCGAGGTCCACGGGCACGACGGCGCTGATCCGGCCCGGCCGCGGCGACATGACGACCACCCGCTGCGAGAGGAACACGGCCTCGGGGATCGAGTGCGTGACGAACACGACGGCCGCGCCGCTCTCGGCGCAGATCCGGACGAGCTCGGTCTGCATCCGCTCCCGGGTCATCTCGTCGAGCGCCCCGAACGGCTCGTCCATGAGCAGCAGGCTGGGCCGCTCGGCCAGCGCCCGGGCGATCGCGACGCGCTGCTGCATGCCGCCCGACAGCTGGTGCGGGAAGTGGCCGGCGAACTCGCTCAGGCCGACGAGCTCGAGCAGCTCGGCCACGCGCGCCGCGCGCTCCGCCTTGCCGACGCCGTGCAGCTCGAGCGGCAGCTCCACGTTCGTGGTGACCGTGCGCCACGGGAGCAGCCCGGCCTGCTGGAACGCGATGCCGTAGTCCTGCGCCTCGCGGGCCTGCTGCGGGGTCTTGCCGAACACGGTGATGGCGCCGGACGTCGGGACGTCGAGGTCGGCGACCAGCCGCAGCAGCGTCGACTTGCCGCAGCCCGACGGCCCGATCAGGGACACGAACTCCCCGTCCGCGACCGTCAGGTCGATGCCGTCCAGCGCGGTCACCTCGCCGGAGCGGGAGGAGAAGACCTTCCCGACGCCCCGGGCCTCCACGGCGTTCTCTACGCCGACGCGTTCCCTGTTCATCTGACCTCCGCGTAGCGGTAGCGGCCCAGGCCGAGCCCGAGCAGGGACACGAGGCCGGCGGCGAGCAGCCCGAGCAGTGCGGCCGCGATGATCGCGGCCCACGGCTTGGCGGGATCGCCGCTGGCCGACTGGGCGTAGCCGATGATCAGGCGGCCGATACCGCCCTTGGTCCCGGTGGACACCTCGGCGACGATCGCTCCGACCACCGCGGTCGCCGCACCCAGCCGCAGCGCGGGCAGCAGGTACGGGACGCTCGCCGGCAGCCGCAGCGAGATCATCGTGCGGCTCCAGGTCGCCGCCAGGGAGCGGTAGAGCTCGACCTGGGCGGCCGCGGGCGACTGGAAGCCCCGCAGGGCGCCGATCGTCACCGGGAAGAACGCGAGGTAGCTCGCGATGAGCGCCACCGACATCCAGCGCTGCCACTCGAACCCGCCGAGGTGGATGCGGCCACCCCAGCCGACCACCAGCGGGGCGAGCGCGATGAGGGGGACCGTCTGGCTCAGGACGACCCACGGGACGAGAGCGGACTCCGCGAGCTGCGACCGCTGCATGAGCGCCGCGAGCAGCAGGCCCCCGACCGAGCCCAGCAGCCAGCCCGCGAGCGCGACGCGGAGCGTGAACCAGCACGCCGCGAGCATCGCGCTCAGCACCGTGGGCGAGCCGGTGGCCGACGTCTCGGGCTGGAGCACCCGCCGGCCGATCTCCCAGACGTGCGGCATCGCGACGTCGTCGGTGCGCGGCAGCAGGCTCGCTCCGCCCAGGTGACCGCCCGTGTCCGGGACGACGACCTTGACCAGCTCCCACAGGACGGCGAGGACGAGGACCGCGACCACCCCGACGGCGATGCGTCTGCCGACGTGCCCACGGCCGGCGCGCACGGCGACGGGCACCGGTGCGGTGCGCTCCGGCGCGAGCGTCGTCGCGAGATCGGTCATGCGGTGGCCACGACCGGCGTCGCCAGCGCGGGGATGACGTGCTCGCCGTACACGCGCATCGTCTCCTCCTTGTTGTCGTGCTGGAGGTACCCCGCGAACTGCGTGACCCCGAGCTCCCGCAGGGCCTCGAGGCGCTCGACGTGCTCGCTCGCGCCGCCGAGGATGCAGAAGCGCTCGACGATCTCGTCCGGCACGAACGCGGCATGCGTGTTCCCTGCGCGGCCGTGCTCGTTGTAGTCGTAGCCCTGCCGGCCCGCGATGTAGTCGGTGAGCGCCTTCGGCACCGACGAGTCCGCGCCGTACCGGGCGACGATGTCGGCCACGTGGTTGCCGACCATCCCCCCGAACCACCGGCACTGCTCGCGCATGTGCGCTCTGCTGCCGGGCGAGTCCTCGCCGATGTACATCGGGGCCGCGACGCAGAACTTCACCGCGTCCGGGTCCCGGCCGGCCTGCTCCGCGGCGTCCCGCACCACCTTGATGGTCCAGGCCGCGATGTCCGGGTCGGCCAGCTGCAGGATGAATCCGTCGCCCACCTCGCCCGTGAGCTTGAGCGCCAGCGGCCCGTAGGCGGCCACCCAGATGTCGAGCGCCGACCCCCGCGACCACGGGAACTGCACCTTCGCGCCGTTGATCTCCACGGCCCGGTCGTTGGCCAGCTCGCGGATCACGTGCACCGACTCGCGCAGGGTCGCCAGGTTGGACGGCTTGCCGTGCAGCGTCCGCACGGCCGAGTCGCCGCGCCCGATCCCGCAGATCGTCCGGTTGCCGTACATCTCGTTGAGCGTGGCGAACAGCGACGCGATGACCGTCCAGTCCCGCGTGGCGGGGTTGGTCACCATGGGCCCGACCATGACCTTGCGCGTGGCCGCGAGGATCGCCGAGTAGATGACGAACGGCTCCTGCCAGAGCAGGTGCGAGTCGAAGGTCCACACGTGGCTGAACCCGTGGGTCTCCGCGAGGCGGGCCAGCTCGACCGTCCGCGACGCGGGCGGGTTCGTCTGCAGGACGACGCCGAAGTCCATGGGGTGGCCCTTCTAGAGGAGGTACTGGGACAGGCCGCGCGGCACGTACCGGCCGTGACCGGCGCGCCCGCGGTAGCCGGTCTCGTCCACCACCACCGTCCCGCGCGAGAGGACGACGTCGACGTGCCCGTCGATCTCGTACCCCTCCCACGCCGAGTGGTCCATGTTCATGTGGTGCGTCTTGCCGACGCCGATCGACGTGTGCCCGGCGGGGTCGTAGACCACGACGTCGGCGTCGGCACCCGGGGCGACGACCCCCTTCTGTCCGTAGATGCCGAACATCCGGGCGGGCGTCGTGGAGGTCAGCTCCACCCACCGCTCGAGCGTGATCTGCCCCGTGACGACCCCCTGGTACATGAGGTCCATCCGGTGCTCGATCGAGCCGATCCCGTTCGGGATGGCGCGGAAGTCCCCGACCCCCAGGTCCTTCTGGCCCTTCATGCAGAAGGGGCAGTGGTCGGTGCTGACCATCTGCAGGTCGTTGGTCCGCAGCGCCTGCCACATGTGCTCCTGGTGACCCTCGGCCCGCGAGCGCAGGGGTGTCGAGCACACCCACTTGGCGCCCTCGAAGCCTGGTGCTCCCAGCTGCTCCTCGAGGCTGAGGTACAGGTACTGCGGACACGTCTCGCCGAACACGTTCTTGCCGGCGTCGCGGGCCCAGGCCAGCTGGGCGACCGCCTGCTTGGCGCTCACGTGAACGACGTACAGCGGGGCGCCCGTGACGTCGGCGAGCATGATCGCCCGGTGCGTGGCCTCCTCCTCGAGCTGCCAGGCGCGCGCGATGCCGTGGTAGTACGGGTCGGTCTTGCCCTGCGCGACCAGCTGGGCGGCGAGCACGTCGATGGCCGGCCCGTTCTCCGCGTGCATCATGGTGAGCAGGCCGAGGTCGGCCGCCTTCTGCATGGCCCGCAGGATCTGCGCGTCGTCCGAGTAGAAGACGCCGGGGTACGCCATGAAGAGCTTGTAGCTGGTGATGCCCTCGGCGACGAGTCCCTCCATCGCCTTGAGCGAGTCCTCGTCGACGCCGCCGATGATCTGGTGGAAGCCGTAGTCGATCGCGCAGTTGCCGGCGGCCTTCTCGTGCCAGGCGCCGAGCCCGTCCATGACCCGCTCGCCCGTGCGCTGCACGGCGAAGTCGATGATCGTCGTGGTGCCGCCCCACGCCGCGGCCCGGGTGCCCGTCTCGAACGTGTCCGAGGCGTTGGTGCCGCCGAACGGCAGCTCCATGTGGGTGTGCGCGTCGATCCCGCCCGGGATGACGTACCTTCCGGTCGCGTCGATGACCTGGTCGACGTTCGCGGCGAGGTCGAAGCCGAGCAGCGTCGAGCCCGGGCTGAGCACGGCCGCGACCGTCTCGCCGTCGATCAGCACGTCCGCGGCCGACCGACCTGTCGCGCTGACGACGGTGCCGCCCGTGATGAGCGTCTTCATCTCACGTCCCCCTTCTCAGGGCGCCACGATGGGGCCGTAGGCCTCGGGCCGGCGGTCGCGGAAGAACTGCCACCGCTCACGCACGATCCGGACCTGGTCCAGGTCGAGGTCGCGGACGAGGAGCTGGTTCTCGCTGGACGAGCCCACCTCGCCGACGTAGTTGCCGTCGGGGCCGACGGCGTACGACGAGCCGTAGAAGTTGACGGCCTGGTCGCCGTACTCGTTGTCCTCGAGCCCCACGCGGTTGTTGGCGACGACGAAGTAGCCGTTGGCCACCGCCGCGGCGGGCTGCTCGATCTCCCACAGCTTGTTGGAGATCCCCGGGGCGGTCGCGTTCGGGTTGAACACGATCTCCGCGCCGTTCAGGGCCAGCACGCGCCAGCCCTCGGGGAAGTGCCGGTCGTAGCAGATGTTCACACCGATCTTGCCGACGGCCGTCTCGAACACCGGGTACCCGAGGTTGCCGGGCCGGAAGTAGAACTTCTCCCAGAACTTGGGCAGGTTCGGGATGTGGTGCTTGCGGTACTTGCCCAGGTAGCTGCCGTCCGCGTCGATCACGGCGGCCGTGTTGTACAGGACGCCGGGCTGCTCCTCCTCGTACACCGGCAGCACGATGACGATCCCCAGCTCCTTGGCCAGGGCGGAGAACCGCTCGGTGGTCGGCCCCGGCACGGACTCGGCGTAGTCGTAGTAGGCCGTGTCCTGCGTGATCCCGAAGTACGGGCCGTAGAACAGCTCCTGGAAGGCGATGACCTGGGCGCCCTGCGACGCGGCCTCGCGCGTCCAGGCCTCGTGGAGCGCGGTCATCGACTCCTTGTCGCCCGTCCAGGTGGCCTGGGTGAACGCGACGCGTACGACGGTCATAGGGCTGCTCCGTTCGTCTCATCTTGACCGGCCTCGGAGCCCTACGCGGCGCCTGAGTGCCCGTTCTGGCACCGTAGCCTGGAATGTGACTGTCGGGGTTGAACATTTCTGCGGCGTTACTCCCCGTTACCTGGACGCGAACATCGATGACGCGCACGTAAACACTTCGAGCCGCTCCCGGTCGCGACGACGGTCGGCCCCGGTCCACCCGCCGCGGACCGGCATCCTGGCGCCCATGGACCTCGCCGCGTACGTCGACGACCGCAGCCCGCGCGGCATCGCGGCGACCGTGGCGCGCCTGGTCCGAGGCGGTGACCTGCGCCCCGGCGACCGCCTGCCCACGGTCCGCACGCTCGCCGCCGAGCTCGGCGTCAGCCCGGCGACCGTGAGCGGCGCGTGGCAGGCGCTCGCGGCGGTCGGCATCGTCATCTCCCGCGGGAGGGCCGGGACCGTCGTGCTCCCGCCGCCCGCCAGCTGGTTGCCGCCGCGTTACCGCGACCTCGCCGGCGGGGCGCCGGCGCGGCTCGACCTGTCGACCGGCACCCCGGACCCCGAGCTCCTCCCCCTCATCGGCCCCGCTCTCGCCCGCGTCGCGCTGCAGCGCCCGGCCGCCGACACGGGCGCCTACCTCGCCGCCCCCGTCGTCCCCGCCCTCGAGGAGCTGCTGCGCGAGTCCTGGCCGTTCGCCGCCCAACGGATCACGGTGGTCGACGGCGCGCTCGACGCGATCAGCCGCACGCTCGAACGCGTCGCGGGCTACGGCTCGCGGGTGGCCGTCGAGGATCCCGGCTTCCCGCCGCTGTTCGACCTGCTCGACCAGCTGGGCCTCGAGCGCGTGCCCGTCACGCTCGACCGGCAGGGCATGCGCCCGGACGAGCTGGACCGGGCGCTCGCGGGCGGCGCGCGCGTCGTGGTCCTGCAGCCCCGCGCCCACAACCCGACGGCCGTGAGCATGACCTCGACCCGCGCCCGCGAGCTCGCCGCGGTCCTGCGCAAGCACGACGCGCTCGTCGTCGAGGACGACCACTCCGGCGAGATCGCGTCCGCCCGCGACGTCAGCCTGGGCGCCCTGCTGCCCGACCGCGTGGTCCACGTCCGCTCGTACTCCAAGTCCCACGGCCCGGACCTGCGGATCGCCGCCGTCGGCGGCCCCGCGGCGGTCCTCGACAGCCTCGTGGCCCGCCGGATGCTCGGTCCGGGCTGGACCAGCCGCCTGCTGCAGCACGTCCTCGTCGACCTCCTCACGGACGGCGGCGCCATCGAGGCCGTCGCCCATGCTCGGCGTGTGTACTTCGCCCGCCGCCGGGCTCTGCGCGAGGCCCTCGCCGGCCACGGCATCGCGCTCGAGCCGGGAGACGGCATCAACCTCTGGCTGCCCGTCCACGACGAGCGGACCGCCCTGGTCCGCCTCGAGGCCGCCGGCATCCGCGTCGCACCCGGCAGCCCGTTCTCCGCCGAGGGCACCCCCTCCCCGGCGATCGCCGCTCCCGGCGCACGTGCCACCCGCGAGAGCGGCGACCACGTCCGCGTCACGGTCGGCCTCCTGGGCGCCGAGGTCGACGACGTCGCCCGGGCCCTGGCACTGGCGTCGGCCCCCTGACGCGTTCGAGGGCGGCGGCGGCGCTCCCGCGCTCCGGCAGGTCGAGCCCCACGAGCGCCCGAGGAGCGAGCGGGATCCGGAACCTCCCCGAGCTCCGGATCCCGCTCCGCTCCGTTGCCGCACCTCCGGCGTCGAACGTGTGTTCGATGCTACAAACACCCGTCGGTCCGGTCAACCCCCGGTCCCGCGTGTCGGCGTGGGGCCTGCCACGTCCCCGCTTGCAGACCTGGCAGGTCACAGGCCTACTCTGTGCGCGGAACCTGACCGGATGTGGTCGGGTCGCGCCGCCCGGCTGTGGGTGGCCCTCCGGAGGTGCGACGTGCACCCCACCCCACGCGCGGACGATGCACCGCCGCGCGCACCGCGAGCACCCCGGAGCCAGCATCCCCATGCACAGAACTCGGATCGCCGTCGTCGCCCTCGCGGCAGCGAGCGCGCTCGCCGCGTGCTCGGCGCAGGCCACCCCGGAGGCGGCCGGCACCCCGACCGCCGCGAGCAGCGCGTCCTTCGCGCCCGTCACGCTCGACAACTGCGGCACAACGGTGACCGTCGACGCGCCGCCGACCAAGGTCGTCACCATCAAGTCCACGGCGACCGAGATGCTGCTCGCGCTCGGCCTGCAGGACGTGATGATCGGCACGGCGTTCGCGGACGGTCCGGTCCCGGCCGACGAGCAGGCTGCGTACGACGAGATCCCGGTGATCTCGGACAAGGTGCCGGGCCAGGAGGCGCTGCTCGCGCTGGAGCCCGACTTCGTCTACGGCGGCTGGGAGTCCAACTTCTCCGCCGACGGCGCAGGCGACCGCGCGGCCCTGGAGAACCTCGGCATCGGCACCTACGTCTCCCCCGCGGCGTGCAAGGAGGAGGGCTACATGCCCGATCCGCTGACGTTCGAGAAGGTGGACGACGAGATCCGCGAGGTCGCCGCGATCTTCGGCGTGCAGGACCGGGCCGAGGAGCTCATCGCCGAGCAGAAGGCGACGCTCGAGAGCGCGACGAAGCCGACGAGCGAGACGACGGCCCTCTGGTACAGCTCGGGCTCGGACACCCCGTACGTCGGGGCGGGCATCGGCGCGCCGCAGATGATGATGGACGCCGCGGGCCTGACCAACATCTTCGCGGACGTGCACGACACGTGGACGTCGGCAGGCTGGGAGCAGGTCGTCGCGGCCGACCCGGACGTCATCGTGCTCGTCGACGCCAGCTGGAACACCGCCGCCAAGAAGGTCGAGCTGCTCGAGGCCAACCCCGCGACCAACCAGCTGACTGCCGTCAAGGAGCACCGCTACCTGACCATCCCGTTCCCGGCGTCCGAGGCGGGCGTGCGCAACGCGGATGCGGTGAAGTCGCTCGACGACCAGCTCGCCGCGCTGGGGTGAAGAGCCGGACACCGCTGACGCTGCTGGTCGCCGCCGGGATCGCAGCGCTCGTCCTGACGGTGCTGGTCGCCGTGACCATCGGGCCGGCGGACCTGAGCGTGGCCGAGGTCGCCCGGAGCATCGGCGGGCACCTCGGCCTGCCGGTGCAGCCGGTCCCGCGCCTGCACGACGCGATCGTGTGGGACCTGCGGCTGCCCCGCGTGCTGACCGCGGCCGCCGTCGGTGCGGGGCTCGCGCTCGCCGGCGCCGTCATGCAGAGCCTGACCCGCAACCCGCTGGCGGACCCGTACCTGCTCGGGCTGTCGTCGGGCGCGTCGCTCGGCGCGGTCGCGGTGCTCGTGGTCGGCGTGAGCCTGCTGCTGCCCGTCGCGGCGTTCGCGGGGGCGCTCGTGGCCCTCGTCGCGACCCTCGCGCTGGCGCGCACGGGCGGCTCGCTCGCGCCGGGCCGGACCGTCCTGGCCGGCCTCGCGGTCTCGCAGCTCGCCGCGGCCGGGACCAGCTTCGTCATCTTCTGGACCGCCACGGGCGACTCCTACCGCGAGATCCTCAACTGGCTGCTCGGCTCGCTGGCGGGCGCGACGTGGGGCTCGGTCGCGATCGCGGGGATCGCGGTCCTCGTCGTCGGCGCGGTCCTGCTGCTCAGCACCACCCGGCTCGACGCGTTCGCCTTCGGGGACACGTCCGCGGCCGCGCTCGGCATCGACGTCGACCGCACGCGCTGGACCCTCATGACCGTGGTCGCGCTGCTGACGGGCGCGATGGTCGCGGTGAGCGGCGCGATCGGCTTCGTCGGCCTGATCCTGCCCCACGCGGTCTCGTCGCTCACGGGGCCTGCGCACCGACGGCTCCTGCCCGTCGCGGCCCTCAGCGGCGCCGTGTTCCTGGTCTGGGCGGACACACTCGCTCGCACGCTCTTCGACCCGCGCGAGCTCCCGGTCGGTATCGTCACCGCCCTCATCGGCGTCCCCGTCTTCGCCTACCTGCTGCGGCGCGGGAGGGGGACGGCATGGACCTGACCCTCGACGGCGTCGGCACACGCTTGGGCGGGCGCTGGGTGGTGGACGGCATCGACGCGACTCCCCCGGCGGGGCACCTCACCGGGCTGCTCGGCCCCAACGGCGCGGGCAAGACGACGCTGCTCCGGCTCATCGCGGGCCTGCTGACTCCCGAGAAGGGCGGCGTGCTGGTGGAGGCCACCCCGGTCCACCACCTGCCGCGGAAGGGCCGCGCGCAACGGATCGCCCTGCTCGAGCAGGAGTCGACCAGCTCGGTCCCCCTCACGGTCCGCGAGGTCGTGTCGCTCGGCCGCATCCCCTACCGGAGCCTGTGGGGCAGCGACCCCGACGACGCCGCGATCGACCGCGCCCTGGTGAGCGCGCAGGCCGACCACCTGGCCGAGCGCGCCTGGTCCTCCCTGTCCGGCGGCGAGCGGCAGCGCGTGCAGATCGCGCGGGCGCTCGCGCAGGAGCCGGACCTGCTGCTCCTCGACGAGCCCACCAACCACCTCGACGTCAGCGCGCAGCTCAGCCTGCTCGCGTTCGTGCGGGACCTGGGCACGACGACCGTCGCGGCGCTGCACGACCTCAACCTCGCGGCGGCGTTCTGCGAGCACGTGCTCGTCCTGTCCGACGGGCACCTCGCGGCGGCCGGTCACCCGCGCGACGTCCTGCGCCCGGACCTGCTGCGCGAGGTCTACGGCGTCGAGGCCGACGTGCTCGAGCACCCCCGGACGGGTCGTCCCGTCATCGCGTTCCACGAGCCTCGGAGGCCCGCGTGAAGGTCACCGTCCTGTCCGGCGGCGTCGGCGGCGCACGCTTCACTCGCGGTCTGCGCGAGCTGGCCCGTGCCGAGATCACGGTGGTCGCCAACACCGGCGACGACATGTGGCTGCACGGTGTGCGCGTCTGCCCCGACCTCGACACGCTCCTGTACACGCTCGGCGGCGCGGTGCACGAGGACCAGGGCTGGGGCCGGCGGGACGAGTCCCGGCGGGTGAGCGACGACCTGCAGGCGTACGGCCTCGGCTGGGAGTGGTTCACGCTCGGCGACCTCGACCTCGCGACCCACCTCGCCCGCACCGAGCTGCTGCGCGCCGGGCTGCCGCTGTCGCAGGTCACGGCACGGCTCGCCGGGCGCTGGCAGCCGGGCGTCACGCTGCTGCCGATGACCGACGACGAGGTCGAGACGCACGTCGTCGTCGAGGACGGCCGGACCATGCACTTCGAGGAGTGGTGGGTCCGGCACCGTGCCGCCCTGCCCGCGACGAGCTTCGTGCAGACGAACCTCGCGGCCTCGCGGCCCGCGCCCGGCGTGCTGGAGGCGATCGCCGAGGCCGACGTCGTCGTGGTCCCGCCGTCGAACCCGGTGGTCTCCGTCGGCACGATCCTGGCGATCCCCGGCATCCGCGACGCGCTGCGCAGCACGGCCGCGCCGGTGGTCGGCATCAGCCCCGTGATCGGCGGTGCACCGGTGCGCGGCATGGCGGACGCGTGCCTCGCCGCGATCGGCGTCGAGACCACCGCGCTCGCCGTGGCGCAGCACTACGGCCGGCGCCCGGACGGCATCCTCGACGCGTGGCTCGTCGACGAGCGCGACGCCGACGCCGTGCCCGCGCTGCGCGCCGCGGGCTTCACCGCGGACGCCACCGGCACGCTCATGACCGACGTGCCGGCGACCGCCCGCATCGCGGCGGCCGCCCTCGCCCTGGTCGACCGCTAGGACCCCAGGGGGACCTCGACCCCGGACGCCGTCACGACGCGGTGCACGAAGTCGAGCTTGCGGGCCACCGGCGCGGCGATCGTGAACGGGTACAGGTCGCTCTTGCCCATCGCGCGGTTGACGCGGTTGAGGAACGTGGAGACCGGGAGCCAGTCGGCCAGGATCTCGTCCATCGTCGCGTCGGCGTAGCTGGTCCGGGGCCGCACCTCACCGTCGGCGATCTGCGGCACACCCTCGACGTGGACCGTCAGCCGGCCCGCCGCCGCCGTCTGCAGGGTGCTCGTGAGGTGCAGGTAGTGCGCGAAGCACTCCGCGAAGTCCTCCCACGGGTGCATCGTCGCGTACTCGGAGATGAAGCTCTCGGCCCAGTCCCGCGGCGCTCCCGTGCGGTAGTGCCGGGCGATCGCGTCGCGGTACGAGGCCCGCTCGTCGCCGAAGATCGTCCGGCACTCGTCGATCCAGCCCGTCTGCTCGACCAGGATCCACTCGTAGTAGTGCCCGACCTCGTGGCGGAAGTGGCCGAGCATCGTCCGGTACGGCTCGCCCAGGCTGATCCGCAGCGCCTCGCGGTGCGCGTCCAGCGACTCGGCGAGGTCGATGGTGACGATGCCGTTGGCGTGCCCGATCGTCACGCGCGTGCCGTCGGACCGCGACGAGAGCAGGTCGAAGCCGAGGCCACCCGGTTTCTCGAACCAGGGCGCGACCGGCAGCCCGAGGTCGGCCAGCTGCACGAGCAGCCGTCGCTCGTCGCCCGACGCGGTCGCCAGCTTCTCCAGCGCGAGGGTGTCGTCGTTGCTCGGCCGGGTGCGGATCAGTCGGCACGCGACGCAGCGGCCGGAGCCCGAGTCGGCGGCGGCGAGCCAGTTGCACCCCCAGCTGCGGTTGGTGCACGGGAACCACCACGCGCCATCGACGTCGGTGCCCTGCGCGGGCGCCTGCCGCATGGTCAGCGTCGGCGGGTGCAGCCCCAGCTCCAGCCCGCAGGCGTCGCACGCGGTGGTCTCGATGAAGGCGACGCTCCCGCAGCGGGGGCAACGGTAGAGGCGCACGCGCTGACGCTAGCCCACGCGCGACGCGGCTCAGGCCAGGTCGAGCGCGAGGCGCGTCGCCGGGCCGACGCCCAGCCGCTCGACCTCCGCCAGGTCGTCCGCCACGTCGACGTCGCGCCGCGCGGTCGAGGTGGCGGGCACGGTCAGCCGGACGTGCCCGGCCAGCTCGTGCGCGGCGGCCGAACCTGCCCCGAACCGCGGCTCGAGCGGCAGCCCGGGCAGCGCCGTGAGGACGGTCGTCCCGGTGCCGTCGGCGTCCGCGACCACGGCCCGGTCGTGCGCGCCGGCCATGCTGAGGGCGTCGGCAAGGTCGGCCGGCCGCAGCGCGGGCAGGTCGCCCAGCAGCACCGCGACCCCGGCGTCCAGCTGCCGGGCGCGGTCGATCCCCGCGCGCACGGCCGCGTTCAGGCCCCCGCCGGGCTCGTCGACGAGGTCCACGGAGGACGCGAGCAGCGTCCGCAGCTCGGCGTCGGCGGTCACGACGACCACCCGTTCGACGCCCTCGGCGGCCGACGCCGCGGCGATCGTGTCGAGGGCCATCGCCCGCACCAGCCGCTCGCGCGACGCGGGCGACAACGAGCCGGCCAGCCGCGTCTTGCCCTCGGCGGCCGGCTTCACGGGAACCACGACGACCCATCGCACGGGCGCATCCTCCCCCACTCGCGAGAGGATGCCGTCATGACGCTCTGGCTCACCGGCGACCCGACCGCCGACCAGCTCCTGACCGACGACCCGTTCGCGCTGCTCATCGGCATGCTCCTCGACCAGCAGTACCCGATGGAGGCGGCGTTCGGCGGACCCGCCAAAATCGCCGCCCGCATGGACGGCCTCGACGTGCACCGCATCGCGGAGGCCGACCCGTCGGAGTTCGCCTCGCTGTGCGCCACGCCCCCGGCGGTGCACCGCTACCCCGGCTCGATGGCCGGCCGGATCCAGGGCGTCGCCGCCGCTCTGGTCGAGCAGTACGACGGCGACGTCACGCGCCTGTGGACCGACGGCGACCCCGACGGTGCCACGGTGCTGAAGCGGCTCAAGGCGCTGCCCGGCTTCGGGGACCAGAAGGCGCGCATCTTCCTGGCGCTCCTGGGCAAGCAGCGAGGCGTTCAGCCGGCGGGCTGGGCCGAGGCCGCCGGCGCCTACGGCGAGCCAGGGGCGCGACGGTCGATCGCCGACGTGACCGACCCGGTGTCGATGTCCGAGGTCCGTGCCACCAAGCAGGCCGCCAAGGCGGCCGCGAAGGCTACTGCTGGCCCCTGAGCGCGTCCTTCCAGCCCTGCGAGTACGCCTCGGCGCTGCCCTGCTGGAACATGTCTTCATCGCCGAGCCGCACGAGCACGCGCGCCCCCGGACCGTCGTCGTCGGTCACCAGGTGCCCGAGCCCGCGGACGACCGCGAGCGGCCGACCTTCGGCCTTGCCCTTGACCAGCTCGCCGGCGGACGCGATCTCGTCGGCCACCGCCGCCTGCGTCATCACGAGCGGCCGCCCGAAGGTGTCCACCTGACCCCGCAGGTCGTCGAGGACCACCAGCCCCGCGGCGCCGATCGCGATGTCGGTGACGCCTTGCCGCCACGGGCGCCCGGCGGTGTCCGTGACGACGACGCCGATCCGCGCGCCGAACGCCCGGGAGAGGCCGGCCCGCAGGCGCCGCGCGGACGCGTCGGGGTCGAGGGGCAGCAGCAGCACGGTGCCCTCGGGCGTGTTCGACGCGTCGACGCCGGCGGCCGCCATGACCAGCCCCAGCCGGTTCTCGACGATCCGCGTGACTCCGGTCGAGTGCTCGCGGGTGGCGACGACGCGCACGGTCTCGTCGGTGATCGCCTGCTCGCGGTCGTCGGCGGACACGACGCGGCCCTCGGCCTTGGAGACGACCTTCGACGTGAGCACGAGGATGTCGCCGTCGACGGGCGGGTCGTCGCGCAGCAGGTCGGCCAGGAGGGCGACGAGGTCGTCCCCCGGCGCGATCTCCGGCAGGCCGTCGGGCGCCCAGACCTCGAGGCGCGAGCTCATCGCACCAGCTTGGGCAGCACGTCCGCCCCGAACGTCTCGATCCACTCGCGCTGGTTGCGGCCGACGTTGTGCAGGTAGATCCGGTCGAACCCGAGGTCGACGTACTTCTGGATCTCGGCGCGGTGCACGTCGGGGTCGGCCGAGATGACCATCCGGCCCTCGAAGTCCTCCGGGCGCACCAGCTTCGCCATCTGCTCGAAGTCGAACGGCGAGCGGATGTCGGCCTTGGGGAACTTCATGCCGCCGTTGGGCCACTCGTGCATGGCGTGCGCGAGCGCGAGCTCGTCGGTCTCGGCCCACGAGAGGTGCAGCTGCAGCACCTTCGGCATCGCGTCCGGGTCCTTGCCGGCCTCGCGGGCGCCCTCGTCGAACTTGCCGAACAGCCCGGAGATCTTCTCCAGCGGCGCCCCGACCGTGATGAGACCGTCGGCCAGGCGTCCGGCGCGCTTCGCGGTCACCGGGCCGGCGGTGGCGACCAGGATCTCGGGCGCGACCTCCGGCATGGTCCACAGCCGCGTCGACTCGAGCTTGTAGAACTGCCCGGCGTGCTTGACGTCCTTGCCCGCGATCGACGACGAGAACAGCTTCTTGATGATCTCGATCGCCTCGAACATGCGGTTGATCCGCTCGGGCGCCTCGGGCCAGTAGCCGGCGACGATGTGCTCGTTGAGCGCCTCGCCGGAACCCAGGCCGAGCCAGTGCCGCCCGGGGTACATCGCGGCCAGCGTCGCGGACGCCTGCGCGACCATCGCGGGGTGCCAGCGGAACGTCGGCGCGGTGACGCCGGGGCCGATGTCGCCGGTCGTGCGCTCGCCCAGCGCGGTCAGCACGTTCCAGACGAAGGCCGCCTGCCCCTGCGCGGGCACCCACGGCTGGTAGTGGTCGGCCGCCATGACGCCGGAGAACCCGTGGGCCTCCGCGTGGGCGGACAGGTCGACCGCCTCGGTGGGGTGGAACTGCTCGAGCATCGCCGCGTACCCGACCGTGAGGCCGTCCGCCGTGACCTGTGCCATCAACACTCCTGTCCACGGGGGTCCGCGGTGCTCCGCGAGGTCATCCCCTCCCTCACCCTAAGCGCGGACGGCGGCCGGGAGCGCGGGGAGCGGCTGGCGGTAGAGCCAGTCGTCGAGCAGCGGTCCGAGGAACATCCCGACCACCTCGCTCGCGGTCGCCACGAACAGCTCGGTGCTCACCGACCCGTGCCGGAACCGCAGGGTCCACGTGCGCAGGATGTCGAAGAACGCCGTGTCACCGACCGCCAGCCGCAGGGCGTGCAGGGTCAGGGCGCCGCGCTTGTAGAGACGGTCGTCGAACATGGCGCGCGGACCGGGGTCGCCGATCACCAGGTCCTGCGGCAGCCCCGACAAGCGCGCCCACGCGGCGCGCGCGTGGCGTTCCGCGGTCCAGCCGCCGGCCTCCTGCGACCACAGCCACTCGGCGTAGCAGGCGAACCCCTCGTGCAGCCAGATGTCCTTCCACCGCGAGACCGTCAGGCTGTTGCCGAACCACTGGTGCGCGAGCTCGTGCGCGACGAGCCGCTCGGACCCGCGCCGCCCGTCCATGTGGTTGGCGCCGAACACCGACAGCCCCTGCGCCTCGAGCGGGATCTCCAGGTCGTCGTCGGTGACCACGACCGTGTACCCGCCGAACGGGTATGGGCCGAACCGGTCCTCGAACAGCTGCATCATCTGCGGCTGACGCCCGAGGTCGTGCAGCGCGGCGGCGCGCAGGCGGGCGGGCACGAGCACCTCGCCACCGGAGACCGCCCGGCTGTACCGGCCGATCTGGACGGTGGCCAGGTAGGGCGCCATCGGCTCCCGCTGCTCGTAGACCCAGCGGATCCGGCCTGCCCGCGGCGTGCGCGACACCAGCCGCCCGTTCGCGACGACCTCGTAGCCCGCCTCGGCCGAGATGGTGATCCCGAACGTCGCCTTGTCCGCGGGGCTGTCGTGGCACGGGAACCAGCTGGGCGCGCCGTCCGGCTGCCCGGCGACGATGACCCCGTCCTCGAGCTCCTCCCAGCCGACCTCTCCCCACGGCCCGTGCACCGGCCCCGGCTGGCCGGCGTAGTGCACCTCGACGGCGAGCTCGGTCCCGGCGGGCACCTCGCGGCCCAGCCGGACGACGAGCCGGCCGCCGCGGTGCGTCCAGCGGTCGGGGCGCCGGCCGCCGACCAGGACGTGGGAGACGCGCAGCCCGTGCAGCTCGAGCGAGACCTTGTCGATCGGCCGCAGCGCGCGGGCGTGCACCACGGCGCGGCCGGCCAACCGGTTGGTGGCCACCCGGTACTCCAGCTCGAGCTCGTACCGGGCGACGTCGATGCCCCCCTCGGGCCGCCCAGGCAGGTAGGGGTCCTCCGGCGGGCTGCTCACGCGGGGGCCACCGGGTTGCCGGTCCACCGCGAGCCGGCGGGGATCGCGTCGCCGCGGAGCACGAGCGACGCCGGGCCCACGCGCGACCCGTCGTCCAGGCTCGCCGCCGGCAGCACGACCCCGTGCGGACCCAGGCTCGCCCCGCGCCCCAGCACCACCGTGTCCATGCTCATCACCCGATCATGGAACAGGTGAGTCTGCAGCACGCAGCCGCGGTTGACCGTGGCGGCGTCGCCGATCGTCACCAGGTCGGCCTCGGGCAGCCAGTACGTCTCGCACCACACCCCGCGGCCGATGTGCGCGCCGAGGGTCCGCAGCCAGACAGTGAGCGCGGGCGACCCGATGGTCGCCGGCCCCAACCACGGCACGGCGACGGACTCGAGGAACGTGTCCGCCAGCTCGTTGCGCCAGACGAACGAGCTCCACAGCGGGTGGTCACCCTCGCGCAGGCGGCCGACGAGCAGCCACTTGGCCGCCGTCGCCAGCGCGCAGGCCACGGCCGCGGCCAGCAGCACGACGACGGGCGAGACGAGCGCGGCCGCGCCGAGGCCCCAGCCGTCGAGCGCCGCCTGCAGGGCCAGCAGCACGAGGACCCCGAGCCCGAACGTGCAGATCACGGGCACGATCCGGCACAGCTCGACGAGCGCGCGGGCCACCCGCAGGCGGGTCGGCGGCTCGAACGTGCGGGCGTCGTCGGCCTCGCCGGCCACCCGCCGCAGCTTCACCGGGGGCGAGCCCAGCCAGCTCGTGCCGGCGCGGGCGTCCTCGGGCGTCGCGGACAGCACGGCCACGAGCCCCCTCTTGGGCACCGCCCGGCCGGGCGCGATCATCCCGGAGTTGCCGAGGAACGCGCGCTTGCCCACCTTGCTGCGCTCGACGCGCAGCCACCCGTGCCCCAGCTCGTAGGAGCCGATGAGGGTGTCGTCGGCGAGGAACGCACCGTCGCCCACCGACGTCATCGACGGGATCATCAGCGCGGTCGACGCCTCGACGTCGCGGCCGATGTCCGCGCCGAGCGCCCGCAGCCACGCCGGCGTCGCCATGCTCGAGTACAGCGGGAAGAGCGTCGTGCGGGCGTCGTCCATCAGCCGCAGGGTCGCCCAGATCTGCCAGCCGGTCCGGCTGCGCACCGCGTGGTAGCCCTCGCGCATGCCGAGCGCCAGCAGCCGCACGGCGACGAGCGTGACGACGGCGAGGACGACCACCATGGTGACGGCGCCGAGCGGCACCGCCCGGAGCGCGTCGGCCGCCGCGTCCTGCCAGGTGGCGGACCCTCGCAGGCCGAGACCGACCACGAGCAGCCCGCACGCGGCGGCGACCACGGGCAGGGCCGCGAGCGCGGCGGCCGTGGCGCCGTACACGGCCACCCAGCGGCGCCCGCGCGG
>NZ_JBFUIK010000018.1:0-82632 GCF_056401915.1 Cellulomonas sp. P4_D11
CGCCGGGCTCGCCCGGCTCGTCGTCCGGGGGCTCGGCAGCGGGGGGCTCGTCGTCCCAGGACGCCGCCGCCTCGGCCGGGGTCACCGCGCGGGGGTTGGCGCGATCGTCCGCGGAGGTCCGGGATACCGGGGCGGGCGATGCGGCAGGAGCGGATGCCGCGGACACCTGCTCCGCGAGGATGCCCTCGACGCGGACGTCGAACCCGAGGGTCTCCCGGACGGCACGGGCGACGACGTCCGCATGGGCGCCGTTGCGGAACGTGGTGGCCAGCGCCGGGTTGTCGAAGGCGATGCGCAGCGTGGTCGCGTCGAGCTCGGCGACCTGCGCGTTGCGGGGGTCGATGAGGGCCCACGTCACGCGGCGCAGGCCCTTGACGGTCTCCAGGACCTCGGGCCATCGGCGGCGGAGCACCTCGGTGTCCGGGCCGCCGGTGGGGCGGGCGGTCGTCGGAGCGGCAACGGCAGGCGCGGCAGCGGGAGCGGACGAGGCGGCGGGCGGCGGTGCGGCAGGAGCCGAGCTCGGCTCGCGAGCAGTCGTCCTCGCCGCGACACTGTCGGACGGGGAAGCCGGCGGCGGTGTCGGGTCGGCCACCGGCTCGACCCGGTCGGACGTTTCCGGGGCCGGCGCGGCGACCGGCGACTCCGGCGAGGCGGTCGACTCCGAACGAGCGGTCGCCGCCGACTGGTCGGCGGCAGGCCCGTCCGCCGGTGCGGGGTCAGCAGCACGCGGCGCTGCGGCGGCAGCGGCCGGTGCAGGAGCAGCGGCGGCCGGTGCGTCGTGCGTCGGGACGCGGACGCCGGCACCACCGTCGGCCGGCAGCCCCCGCTCGAGCCGGTCCAGCCGTGCCCCGATCCCCGAGCGCGTGTCCTCGGCCGCGGGCAGCAGGAGCCGGGCCATGAGCAGCTCGAGGTGCAGGCGCGGGGACGTCGCGCCGGTCATCTCGGTGAGCGCGGCGTTGCACAGGTCGGCCGAGCGCGACAGCTCGGACGGCCCGAGGTGGCGGGCCTGCAGGCGCATGCGGTCGAGCTGGTCGGTCGGGACGTCGCGCAGGGCCGCGTCGGCGGCGTCGCCGGACGCGGCGATGACGATGAGGTCGCGCAGCCGCTCGAGCAGGTCCTCGACGAACCGCCGCGGCTCGTGCCCGGTGGAGATGACGCGCTCGACCACGCGGAACGCGGACGCGCCGTCGCGGGCGGCGACGGCCTCGACCAGGTCGTCCAGCAGGGAGGCCTGCGTGTACCCGAGGAGCGCCGCGGCACCCTCGTACCCCAGCTCGCCGCCGCCGGACCCGGCGATCAGCTGGTCGAGCACGGAGAGCGTGTCGCGGACCGACCCGCCGCCGGCGCGGACCACGAGCGGCAGCACGCCGGAGGCCACCGGAACGCCCTCGCTGTCGCACAGCTGCTGCAGGTAGGGCACCAGCACGTCGGGCGGTACCAGCCGGAACGGGTAGTGGTGCGTGCGCGAGCGGATGGTGCCGATGACCTTGTCCGGCTCCGTCGTCGCGAAGATGAACTTGATGTGCGGCGGTGGCTCCTCGACGATCTTGAGCAGCGCGTTGAAGCCCTGGTTCGAGACCATGTGCGCCTCGTCGAGGATGAACACCTTGTACCGGTCGCGCGCGGGCGCGAACGTGGCCCGCTCGCGCAGCTCGCGCGCGTCGTCGACACCGCCGTGGCTGGCCGCGTCGATCTCGACGACGTCGAGGCTGCCCGGTCCCCCGCGCGCCAGCTCCACGCACGACTCGCACACGCCGCACGGGGTGTCGGTCGGGTTCTCCTCGGTGTTCTGCGCGCAGTTGAGGATGCGCGCCAGGATGCGGGCGGACGTCGTCTTGCCGCAGCCACGCGGGCCCGAGAAGAGGTAGGCGTGGTTGACCTGACCGCTGCGCAGCGCCTGCCGCAGGGGCGCGGTCACGTGGTCCTGACCGATCACCTCGGCGAAGTTCTCCGGCCGGTAGCGGCGGTACAGGGCTGTCGTCACGCCACGAACCCTAGACGCCCGCGCCAACACGTGGAGCCCCTCCTCCTCAGTCCGCGCGGACCACCGTGTCGGCAAGCACCGACCGGAGCAACGGTCGCGACGTCTCGGTCGCCCCATACACCAGCGCGCACCCGCCGGCCAGGAACCCGAACAGCAGCAGGAGTCCCTGCGGCGACGTCACGGCCGCCGTGCCGAACAGCGGGAAGAACATGATCAGCGCGGTCGCCGCGGAGCCGACGGCGACGAACAGCAGCGGCACCAGCACGGACCGTCGGCGGACCGAGTCGAGCAGCTCGACGGGCGTCCCGGCCAGGTTCTGCAGCGCGATCTCCCGCCGCCGGTCGAGCACCGAGGCAGCCTGCGCGATGCCCGCGGACACGGCCGCGAGCAGGAACGCAACCACCAGGGTGACCATCGCTCCGGTGACCAGGTCGTCCATGAGCATCGCGCCCTGCGGGTCCTGCGACGTGTCGACCGCGGTGATCGCCGGCAGGACCGCCAGCACGCCGGCGACGAACCCGGCGAGCCCGAGCCCGCCGACCACCCGCCAGGCCGCCTTCGGGTCGTCGAGCAGCCGGCGCGCCGCCAGGAGCCGCGCGGGCGTCGTGGCACGGCGCAGCTGCACCTTGCCGACGAGACCGAGCACCCACGGCCCGATCGCGTTCAGCGTGGCGAAGCCGAGCGCGAGCGCCCCGACGAGTGCGCCGACGGCAGCCGCCCCGAGCGCGCCCGCCGCCGCGCTGAGCACCATGAACAGGCCGATACCGACGACGGCGACCACGACGCGCAGCCAGGTCATCTTCTTCGGCGTCTCGCGCCGGGCCACGCCCAGCGGCGAGACGGTCACGCGCCGCAGCGAGACCGCCCCCGACAGGGCCGCCAGGACCGGGACGGCGACCAGCGCGATCGCGAGCCCCTGCCAGCCCACCCAGAGCTCGCCGACCGAGAACGTCGTCCCCTGGAACGGCAGCAGGGACACGACCGGGAGCAGCAGGCCGTAGAGCACGATCCCGAGCACGGCCCCGACGAGTCCCTGCCAGGCCGTCTCGGAGACCGTCAGCGCGACGACCTCACGCGGCGTCGCGCCGAGCAGCCGCAGGGTCGCCAGGCGGGCGTCGCGCCGGGCGACGCCGAGCCGGGCGGCGGCCCCACCGAGAGAGACGAGTGGGACGACGAGGAGGACGACTGCGAACCACGCGAGCGTGAGGTAGAGACCGCGGATGTCGTTCTGGTTGTCGCCGACTGGCAGGGTGGACCGACCCGCGAAGCCGAGCAGTCCGCCGACGACGCTGAGCGTGAGCCCGGTCGTCACCGTGAACGCGGTGATCGCGAGGACGGTGGTGACCCGCGAGTCGCGACCGCCGGCGCGCTGCAACCGGGGCGCGAGCGCGACGACCGCGTTCACCGGGCGACCTCGGCGGGGGTCGACGCGCCGACGACGAGCCCGTCGCGCACCTCGATCCGGCGGTCGCACCACGCCGCGACCTGGGCGTCGTGGGTCACGACGACCAGCGACGCGCCCGCCGCCTTCGTCGTGTGCGTCAGCACCTGCATGACGTCGTGCCCGGTGGCCTGGTCGAGGGCGCCTGTGGGCTCGTCGGCGAACACAACCGCCGGGCCGGTGATGAGCGCCCGCGCGACGGCCACCCGCTGCGCCTGCCCGCCGGACAGCTCGCCCGGCCGACGCCCCTCCATGCCCGCCAGCCCGAGGGAGCCGAGCCACTGCCCGGCCAGCGTGGTGGCCTCTCGTCGCGACGTGCCCAGCAGCATCGCGGGCAGCGCGACGTTCTCGATGGCCGGCAGCTCGGAGAGCAGCTGCCCGAACTGGAACACGAACCCGTAGTGCCGACGCCGCAGCAGCGAGCGCTCGCGGTCGGACTGCCGGCCGACCTCCCGCCCGTCCAGCTCGACCGTGCCCGCGTCGGGCAACAGGATGCCCGCCAGGCAGTGCAGCAGCGTCGACTTGCCGGACCCGGACGGCCCCATCACGGCGAGCGACTCGCCCGCGGCGAGATCGACATCGACGCCGGCGAGGGCGGTCGTTGGCCCGAACGACTTCACGAGGCCGCGGGCGGACAGGCGGGGCGAGGCGGTGGTCATGGCCCCAGCCTGGGGCGAGCGCAGGCACGCCCGCGTCGGCCCTCGGGCTGCTTCCGCCCGCCCGGGTCTGCACCCGCAGGCGGACGCGGGTCCGCCCACCGTGGGACGCCGCCGCCGGCTAGACGACGAGCGCCACGCCCACGAGCACGACGACGCCCGCGCCCGCCATCGAGACCCACCGGCGGGCCTGCGGCGGCACCCGCAGGCCCAGCGCCCCGCTGCTGACCGCGAGCACCAGCTGCCACGCGAGCGAGGCCAGCCCGACCCCGACGACGAACGCCGACACGGACCCGGCTCCCCCGACCTGCGCGGCCAGCCCGACGGCGATCGTCGTGAACGTGACGGCCGTCAGAGGGTTGACGGCCGTGAGCCCGACGAACCGCAGGTAGGCGCGCGACGCCGACGGCGCCACGGTCGCGGTCGGAGCGGGGTCGCGGGACGCGCGCGCGGCCGTGATGACCCCGACCACCCCGACGGCGACGAGCACGCCGGCGCTGACCCACCGCACGAGCGCGGCGTGCTCCCCGAGCACCCGGCTCACGGGCGCGCCCACCGCCACGGCGAGCACCGCGTAGGCGAGGTCGACGGTCGCGACGCCCACAGCCGCGCCGACAGCCACCCGCACGCCGTCGACCAGCCCCGTGCGCAGGAGCAGGACGCCGACCGGCCCCACCGGCATCGCGACGGACAGGCCCGCGAGGACGCCGAGGAGGAAGGCCGTGGTCATGAGGTCAAGGCTTCGACACCCGGGCCGGTCGGTCACGGGGATACTGCGGAATTCGTCGTCGCACTGCGATCATCGACTCATGGACGCCATCGACGACGCAATCCTCCGCGAGCTGACCGTGGATGCGCGGTTGCCGTACAGCGAGCTCGGCGCCCGCGTCGGCCTGAGCCCGAACGCCGCTGCGAACCGCGTGGGCCGCCTGGTGGCGGACGGCACCATCCGCGCGTTCACCATCGTCCGCGGGGGCGGAGCGGCCGCGCCCGGGCCGGGGCTCGAGGTGTTCGTCGAGGTCCGGCTGGCCGAGGGGACCACCAACGAGGACTTCACGGACGCGCTGGCGCGGCGGGGCTTCCCGCAGGTGCTCGACGCGGTCCACGTCACGGGCTCGTACGACTACCTGCTCCACGCGGTCGTGCCGGACCCGGCGGCACTGGACCTCTTCGTCCGGCGGCTCAAGCGCGAGGCGGGGGTGGCCCAGACCTTCACGCGGCTCGCGATGCGGGCATGAAAGGACCCCCCGCACACCCGCCAGAGCTCACCTGCCCTTGCTGCCTTCCGGCCCTGGGGGAGTTCAGCGAGATGACGCCGCACGAGGGGTCTGCCGGAAATCCTAACCCGAACCGTCGGTGACGATGACCGCGTCCGTCAGCCGCGCGACGGTCGCGGGGTCGAACCGGGCGGCACCCGGGACGAGCGCGTTCGCGGCACCCGCAGCCGTCCCGCGTCGGAGCGCGTCGGCCAGGTCGAGCCCGTCGTCGAGCGCCTGGACCAGGGCGCCGAGCAGCGAGTCGCCGCTGCCGACGGGGAACTGGCCGACCACGCCCGGCAGCGAGGCGTGCAGCGTGCGGACGCCGTCGGTCGCGCCCAGACCCGCCACGCCGTCGGTCACGACGACGAGCGAGCCGGTGCGTTCGTGCAGGCGGGCGACGAGGTGGGTCAGCGGGGTGGTCGCCGGGGCGTCGAGGGCCTCGCACGCCTCGGCGCGGTTCACCTTCAGGAGGGCCGGGGAGGCATCGTGCAGCAGCGCGCGCAGGGCCGACCCGTGGCTGTCGACGGCGAGGCGCGTCCCGACCGGCAGGCTCGCGTGCAGGTCGCGCAGCGCCTCCGGCCCGAGCGACGCCGGGGACCCGCCGCTCACCAGGCACCAGCCGGGCCGGTCGACGAGCAGGGCGCCGAGGGCGTCGAGAAACGTGCGGAAGACGGCGGCGGACACCGGCGTCGCGTGCTCGTAGATCTCCGTCAGGCCGTGGTCGGACCGCGCGTGCACGCTCACGCAGGTGCGCGTGAGCTCACCGCCGTCGACCACCCGCAGGTCCAGGCCGTCGCCGCGCGCGAGGTCGGCGACCACCGCGCCCGTGCCCCCGCCGAGCACCGCGACCGCGGCGACCGACGAGCCCAGGAGGGCGGCCGCGCGCGCCGCGTTGAGCGCCTTGCCGCCCGCGACCCGGTGCACCTCGAGGGGCCGCTGGATGCCGGCCAGCTCCTCGACGACGTACGTGACGTCCAGGGAGGGGCTGACGGCCGCGGCCGTGATCATGCGACCCCGAGGTCGGCGAGCGTCGCCTGCCGGCCGGTCCCGCCGCTGCCCAGGGTGGACAGCGAGCCTGCAGCAGCGGCCCAGCGGAGGCGCTCGGCCTCGTCGGCGATCCCGTGCGCGAGCGCGGCGAGGTAGCCCGCGTCGAAGCTGTCCCCCGCGCCCGTGGTGTCGACGACATCGACCGGTAGCCCGGGCGCGCGGACGACCACCCCGGCGGGGTCGACCGACCAGCCGCCGTCGGCCCCGGCCTTGACCACGACGCGCGGGCCGAGGGACGCGAGGTGCCGCGCCCGGTCGACGTCGCTGCCGTTCGAGGGTGCGAGCGCCCGGAGCTCCGAGAGGTTCGGCAGGAACACGTCGACGTGCGCGAGCAGGTCGAGAACCCCGTCCCAGCGCTCCGCCGGGTCCCAGTTGGTGTCGAGGCTGACGGTGACGCCCGCGGCGCGGACCTCGGCCAGCAGGGCGGGCAGCTCGGCCGCGAGCGACGGCTGCAGGAAGTACGAGGCGACGTGCAGGTGAGCTGCTCCGGCCGCCGCGAGCGCCTTCCGGACCGCCTCCGCACGCAGCGTCGGGATCGTGCCCGGCACGGTGAGGATCGCGCGGTCGTCGGGCGCGGACAGGATCACGGACAACCCCGTGGGCACCGCCGTGTCGACCTCGATGTGTGCGGTGGAGACCCCCGCGGCGGCGAGCCCGTCGAGCTGGAACCGGCCGAAGGCATCGTCGCCGACCCGGGCCACCAAGAACGTCGGCACCCCGAGCCGCGCGAGACCGCAGGCCACGATCGAGGCGCTGCCGCCCAGCACGAGCTCGCCCGAGTCCGCCAGCTGCTCGGCCTGGCCGAACCGCGGGACGACGTCGCCCCGCAGCACGAGGTCGACGTTGGCGTCGCCGGCGACGAGCACCGTGCGCAGGGTCATCCCTTCAGCCCCGAGAACGTCATCGTCGCGATGAACTGCTTCTGCGCGAGCACGAAGAACGCGATGAGCGGCAGGGTCGCGATCACGTTGCCCGCCATGAGCAGCGACCAGTCCGTGCGTCGGGCGCCCTGGAAGCTGGTGATGCCGAGCTGCAGCGTGAAGCTGGCCGGGTCGTTGATGGCGATGAGCGGCCAGACCAGGTCGTTCCACGAGCCCAGCAGCGTGAAGATCGCCAGGGTCGCCATCGCCGGCTTGGCCAGCGGGAGCACGACGCGCCAGAACACCGCGAGGCGGGAGCAGCCGTCGAGCACCGCGGCCTCCTCGAGCTCCGCGGGCAGGGACAGGAAGAACTGCCGCATGAGGAAGATGCCGAACGCCGACGCCAGCCACGGGACGATCGCCGCGCCGAGGGTGTCGACGAGCCCGACCTTCGCGAACATCACGTAGGTCGGGACCATGAGCAGCTGGGTCGGGATCATGATCGTGGCGACGATGGCCAGGAAGCCGAAGGTGCGGCCCGGGAACTTCAGGCGCGCGAACCCGTAGCCGGCGAGCGAGCACAGGACCAGGTGCGACAGGACACCGACGGTCGAGACGATCACCGTGTTGAGCAGCCAGCGCAGGATGTCGGACTCGGCGAACAGCTTGGAGAAGCCGTCGAGCGTGAGGGTCGACGGGATCAGCTTCGGCGGGAACTTGTTGATCTCCGACGCCGGCGTGAGGGCCGTGAGGAACATCTGCACGAACGGCAGGGCGAACAGCAGCGCGACCGGGGCGAGCAGGACGTGCCACCACCAGTGGCGGCGGCCGGGGCGGCGCGGCGCGAGTCGGATGTCGTCGGGGGTGTCAGGCACCGGCGTGCGGGACATCAGCTGGACGGCCATCAGAACGCCTCGACCTTCGCGCGCCGGGAGTAGAGGACGACGCCTCCGGTGATGATCAGCGTCACCGCGAACAGCCCGTAGGCCACGGCCGACGCGTACCCGAACTCGAGGTTCTTGAACGCCGTCTGCCACAGGTAGTAGACGATGGTCTGCGTCGCGTCGAGCGGCCCGCCGCGCGTGGTCGTGTACACCAGGTCGAAGAGCTGGACCGCCCCGATGACCTGCCAGACCGTGACGAACACGGTGACGGGGGCCAGCTGCGGGAACGTCACGTGCCAGAACGACTGCCACCGGTTCGCGCCGTCGATCCGGGCGGCCTCCAGCAGCTCCCCGGGGATGTCCTGCAGGGCCGCCAGGTAGATGACCGTGGTGAACGCCGCCTGCCCCCACAGCGACATGAGCGTGATCACGACCATGGCCTGCGACGGGTCCTCGAGCCAGCGCTGCTGCGGCAGGTGCAGGGCGCGCAGGACCGTGTTGGCCAGGCCGAACTGCGGGTTGAAGAGGTACGTCGTGAGGATGCCGGTCGCCGCGGCCGAGGCCACGAACGGCAGGAAGATGGCCGTCCGGTAGAAGCCGATCATGAACAGCGAGCGGTTGAGCAGCATGGCCAGGGCCATGCCCATCAGCACGGACGCCGGGACGAAGAGCACCGTGTAGAGGATCGTGTGGCCGACGGCGTCGCGCAGGGCGGCGTCGGTGACCATCGCCTGGTAGTTGCCGATCCCCACCCAGGTCGGCGTCGAGAAGCCGTCCCAGCTCTGCAGCGAGAGCCAGAACGCCCAGGCCGCCGGGAAGATCGACAGGCCGAGCACGATGAGCATCGCCGGGGCCACGAAGCCCCAGCCCTGCGCGCCGGCGCGACGACGCTCCTTGCGGCTGCCGGGCCGAAGGGCGGCCTCGTCGACCGGGCGTGGGGCGTGCGCCTGCGGCAGGAGCGCGCCTCGTCGCCGGGCAGGGGCTGCCGCCCTCACCATCGTCACCCTCCGAGCGCCTGCGTCGCCGTGTCCGCGGCCTTCGACAGCGCCTCGGCCGGGTCTCCTTGACCCTGCATCACCTCGGAGATCGCGGACCCGATCGCCTCGGAGAGGTTGACGTAACCCTTCACGGTCGGCCGAGCGTGCTTGGCGTTCGCCATGTTGGCCGCCATGACGTCGAGACCCGGGAGCGCCTCGACCTGGGCGAGGAACTCGGGCGACTGGGCCTCCGAGTCGCGGAGCGGGAGGTTGCCGTACGCGACGTTCCACTTGATGTCCTGCTCGGCCGACGTCAGCCACTTGGCGAGCTCGTACGACCAGTGCTCACGGTTGGCGTCCTTGTGGTCGAACAGGACCCACAGGTCCGGGCCGGACACGCTCTCGTGGTTGCCGTCGGTGCCCGGCAGGGGCACGACCCCGTACGACGTCTTGGCCGTCTGGAGGTCGTAGAGAGTCCAGGGTCCCGACGTGATCATGCCGATCCGGTCGCTGGCGAACAGCTCGGCCGACTTGGTGTCGGTCTGGTCGAGATAGATCGACTTGTCGTCGACGGCCATGTCGCGCAACAGCGTCAGGGACTTCACGCCGGCGTCCGAGTCGAAGGTCGCCGTCTTCTGGTCCTCGGACAGGATCTCCCCGCCGTTCTGCCACAGGTGCGGCCAGAACTGCCAGGTGGTCTCCTCCGTGCCCGACACCGAGTAGCCGTACCCGTAGGTGTTCGTGCTCGTGTCGGTCAGCTCCTTGGCGGCGGTGCGGAAGTCGTCCCACGTCCAGTCGTCGGTCGGGTAGTCCACGCCCGCCGCGTCGAACACCGTCTTGTTGTAGATGAGCGTCAGGTTGTCGACGACGGCGGGGAAGCCGATCGTCGTGCCGCCGCCCGGCTGGGCCGTCTGGCGCGCCGCGGCTGGGAACTCGTCCCACTTCACGTCCGGGTCCTTGACCTGGTCCGTGATGTCGAGCGTCCGCTTCGAGGCCTGGATCTCGCTCGCCCACGAGCCGTACGCGTAGGAGATGTCGGGGTAGGTTCCGCCCGCGAAGCCCGCCGACAGCTTCTGCAGCAGCTCGTCCGTCGAGGGCGCGCCCGACGAGATGTCGACCGTGACGTTGGGGTGCAGCTCCTCGAAGTCCTTGGCCAGGCCCTCGAGGATCGACTCGGCCTGCTCCGCCTGGCCCGTCCACCACGTGATGGTCGTCTTGGCATCGGGGTCGAAGGTGGTCGCGCCCGGCGAGCCGCTCGAGCACGCGGTCACGGACAGGGAGGCGACCACGGCGGTGGCTGCGGCGAGGGCGGCGATTCGCGTACGGGGCGAGCGCTGGGGGGACAACTCGATCTCCTCGGGGTCGGTGGGGGCGCGGGCTGAGGTCAGGACAGGACGACGGAACGGGTCAGGTGGCGCGGCGTGTCCGGGTCGAGGCCCCGGCTCTCGGCGAGCGCGACGGCGAAACGCTGGGCCTGCAGGAGCTGGACCAGGGGGTCGTCGTGAGTGGCCAGGACGCGGGCGCCCGTGGCCTCGATGTCGGCGACGATCGTCGGGTCGGCCGACCCGAGGATGGTCACGAGGGACCCCGGGTGCGCCACCGCGATGGGTCCGTGCCGGTAGTCGAGCAGGGGGTAGGACTCCGACCAGGCCTGCGCGGCCTCCCGGACCTTGAGGGCGGCCTCCTGCGCCAGCCCGTGGGTCCAGCCCGTGCCGAGGTAGACGACGTGGTCGATGCCGTCGACGGCCACCGGGAGCGGCGCGTCGAGCGCCCGCTGGGCGGCGGCGGCGAGATGGTCCGTGGCGCCGCCGAACGCGGCGCGGGCGATCGCCAGGACCGTCGTCGGGAAGCGGGTCTGGACCACCGAGGCCTCGTCGGCGTAGTCGAGGACGAGGACGTCGTCGGCGCGGAGGGCGATCGGGCTGTCCTCGACGCCGACGATCGCGGCGACCGACGTGCCGGGCTCGACCAGCTCGAGGGCCGTGAGGACCTCGCTCGTGGTGCCGGACCGGCTGATCACGAGCACACGGTCGTAGGTGCGGCCCGGGCGCCACTCGGAGGCGTACGCCGCGTCCGTCAGTCCGAGCCCAGCCTGCTCGCGCAGCACCGCGACGGACTCGGCGACGAAGGCGCTGGTGCCACAACCGAGGATCAGGACAGCCTCGCCCGGGCGGCCGAAGATCGCACCGGTCGTCGAGGCGTCACGCAGGGCGCGCGCCCAGACCGACGGCTGGCTGGCGATCTCTCGCGCGGTGATGCTGCTGCTCACGGGTGCTGCCTCTCTGCTCCCGGCTCCGGGGATCGTCGCGGGGCCGTATGCGCAATACTCCGCAGCGAAGTGATCGATCCGCAATGAAACTGCGGCACACGCTCACTATTGGTGAGCGAACCCAAGAGGATGGGGCCATGACCACCCCCGACGGGGCCGCCGCCGCCGACCTGCGCCCGGCCGGCTGGCACCCGTGGAGCAGGCTAGTGGCCGGAACGACGCAGGTGGCCCGCAGCGCCGTGGCCTGCATCGACGTGCACAACCACCTCGGCCGGTGTCTACCGCCGGCGGGATGGACGGCGCCGTCCGTCGACGAGCTGCTCGCACTGATGGACCGGCGCAACGAGAATGTGCCGCCGCAGGGGCGGTGGACGGTGTCGGCGCTCGGGCTGCGCCGGGAGGCGCTGGAGGCCGCGTACGCGGGCAACGCGTGCTCGGCCTGTGACGGCGTCTCAGGCCGCCCTGATCGACTCGCAGGTGGCGGCGACGGTCGCCGCGACGGCCTCCCGGGCCGGGGCGAGGTAGCGGCGAGGGTCCGTGAGGCCGTCGTCGGCATCCAGCGCCTTCCTGACCTGCGCGGTCAGTGCGACGTTGAGCGCGGTGCCGATGTTGATCTTGCGGATCCCTGCCCGGACGGCGGCCTGCAGGGTTGCCGGCGGCACGCCCGAGGACCCGTGCAGCACGAGCGGGACGGGGACCGCCGCGGCGAGCCGAGCGACGAGGTCGAGGTCGAGACGAGCGGTCGCGGCCGTCATCGCGTGCGAGGAGCCGACGGCGACCGCCAGCCCGTCGACCCCCGTCGCGGCGACGAACGCCGCCGCCTCGCCCGGATCGGTCCGGACACCGGGTGCGTGGGCGCCGTCCTTGCCGCCGACCTCGCCGAGCTCCGCCTCGACCCACAGGCCCACGTCGTGGGCGGCCCGGGCGAGCGCGGACGTGGTCGCGACGTTCTCGTCGTACCCGACGTGGGCCGCGTCGACCATGACCGACGAGACGCCGAACCTGTGCGCCTGCGCCACGCCGTCGCGCAGGAGGTCGCCGTCCTGGAGGTGGTCCAGGTGCAGGCCGACCGGCACGCTCGCCTGCTCCGCGAGCTCGCGGCAGGCCGCGAGCAGCGGACCGAGCAGGCCCTGCCTGTAGCGCACCGCGTTCTCGCTGACCTGCAGCAGGCCGGAACACCGCGCACGCTCGAGCCCGGCGACGATGCCTTCGGCGTGCTCGAGCGTGATGACGTTGAACGAGAGGACGGCCGAGCCGCGGGCGACGGCGTCGTCGACGAGATCCCGGGTGCGCGCGACGGTCACAGAGAGCCCGCGGGCAGGAGGGCACGCAGCGGCTCGGGCAGGAGGTCGCCGTGCGCCGTGACCAGGTCGTCGCACAGGTCCCAGATCTGTGCCGGGGTCAGGGTCGACGAGGCGTTGCCGTCGACGAGCACCGCCTGCCGGACCAGGCGCGGGTCGCCCGTGCGGACGGCCTCGACCGTGAGCTCCGCGACCGACAGGTACGTGCGGTTGAGCGCCGCGCACTGGACCGGCAGCGGGCCCATGGCGATGGGCACCACGCCGTTGCCGTCCACGTGCGCCGGGACCTCGACGGCCGCACCCTCCGGCAGGTTGCCGATGAGACCGTGGTTCGGGACGTTGACGTGGATCTCGCGCGTCGTTCCCGTCAGGATCGAGTGGATGACCTGCGGCGCGTACTCGGAGGCGCCGCCCTCGAGCGGCAGCGGCGACCCGTCGCGCAGGAGGTTCTTGGCCTGCTCGTACTCGGCGACGTTCTCGCGGCTGATCCCGATGTACTGCAGCGGCTCGATGCGGAACCGCGCGACCTGCTCGTCCGACCGGAGGAACCAGGACAGGTACTCCGACGAGTGCTCGCTGGTCTCGGTCGGGTACCAGCCGATGCGGCGGAAGATCTCCACGCGCACCCGGCGCTCGAGCTCTGCATCCTCCGCGATCTTCGCGCGCAGCCGCGGGTAGAGGTCCTCGCCGTCGCGGGTGGTCCAGTCGCGCAGCCAGGCTTGGTGGTTGACGCCGAAGGCGCGGAAGCGGGTCTCCTCGACGTCGAGCCCGAGCAGACCGGCGAGGTCGTGCGCGGTCCAGTAGACGGAGTGGCACAACCCGAAGGTCCGGATCTCCGGCGCGACGACCGACGCCCACCAGACGTTCATGGCCATCGGGTTGGTGTAGTTGAGCAGCAGCGCGTCGGGGCAGACCGCCCGCATGTCCTCGAGGATCGCCGTCAGCACCGGGAAGGTGCGCAGCGCACGGAAGACGCCGCCGACGCCCGTCGTGTCACCGATGGTCTGGCGCAGCCCGTGCCGCGCAGGGATCTCGAGGTCGGCGATCGTCGCGTCGATGCCGCCGACCTGGATGATGTTGATGACGAAGGCCGCACCGTCGAGGGCGGACCGGCGGTCGAGGGTCGCGCTGACCCGTGCGGGGTGGCCCAGCTGCTCGACGAGCCGGTGCGCGGTGCCCTCCGCGACGGCCAGCCGGTCGGCGTCGACGTCGTGCAGCGCCAGTTCCAGCTCCAGGTCCCCGAAGCGCAGGAGGTCCGCGACGAGCTGACGGGTGAACACGACGCTCCCGGCGCCCACGAACGCGATCTTGGCCATGCCAGGATGATCGTGGTGCCGATCGATACGTGCAAGAATCCTCGAGTGGATCGGTCGAAGTGATCATCTTGAGTGAGCGAGCGTCGGAGGCAGGCATGGCAGCGCTGGACGTGGCCCCGAGGGCGACCTCACGGAAGCGCTCGGACCGGATGCTCGGCGTCCTGGCCCTGCTCGAGTCCGGCGACACCGTCTCGCTCACCGAGCTGACCCGGTCGCTCCGGGTGTCGACCGCGACCGTGCGACGGGACCTGGCAGACCTCGAGGAGCAGGGCCTCCTGGTGCGCACCCACGGCGGCGCCCGAGCGTTCGCGGCGGCGCGCACCGAGGTCCCCGTCCGGCTGCGCGACTCGCGGTTCCGCGAGGCCAAGCAGCGCATCGCCCGCCGGGCGGCCGAGCTCATCCCCGCCGGGCCGTACAGCATCGCCATCAGCGGCGGGACGACGACGGCCGAGGTGGCGAAGGCCCTTGCGCATCGGCCCGACCTCGCGATCGTCACGAACGCGCTGACCACAGCGATGGAGATCGCGTCCCGCCCGAACCTCAAGGTGATCATGACAGGGGGCGTCGTCCGGTCCAGCTCGTTCGAGACCGTCGGCGTCATCGCCGAGAACACCTTCAACGCCATCAACGTGGGCACCGCCATCCTCGGCACCGACGGCATCAGCGCCTCCGGCGGGGCCACCACCCACGACGAGACCGAGGCGCGCACCAACAACGCGATGGTCTGCCACGCCCAGCGGGTGGTGGTGGTGGCCGACGGGTCCAAGGTCGGCCGCGTGACCCTGGCGAAGATGGCCGACCTCGGCCAGGTGCACGTCCTCGTGACGGACTCGACCGCCGACCCGGAGGAGCTCGCCCGGATCGCCGCAGCCGGCGTCGACGTCATCGTGGTGGAGCCGTAGCCGCAGGTCACGGCCCCGTGCGCCAGCCTGTCCGCACCCCTGGCTCGCCGCCGGGAGGGTGCGCGCCACCACGGCTGACGCTCGTCACCGTGCGTCGACGTCCCCGATGACGTGCGTCGCCTTCGCCCTCGGCCGACTCGGGCGTCCCTCCGCCCGTAGGAGGTCCAGGACGCTTCTCTCCCTGGCCTGAGACCACCCTGCGGGACTCGATCATCCGAAGTGACCGCTTCGCGCAACAACCTATGCGAACCGGTCAGTCGTTCGGATACTGGGCCGAGCCAGCCCTTCCCAGGAGCCCCAGTGACCATCACCGACGATGCGATCCCGAGCCAGCCGACGAGCACCCGATCCCCGGGACCGCTACGGCGACGGTCTCCCGTCATCGCGTTCGTCGTCGCGGCGCAGCAGCACCTGATCGCGGCCACGACGTCCCTCGGGATCGACGGCTCGGCACTGCTGGGCGCCGACCTGGACCTGCAGGTGCCGGTCTCGGTCGGGGACGGGACCTACCGCGCCACGTTGGTCCTGACCGCTCTCAGCTGAGAGCGGCCCAGAGGGGGCGCGCACATCGGCGTGGAGCGCGACGACGTGGCTGGGGCCGGCTCTTCCGGCCGGCCCAGCCACCGTGTTCGCGACATCGCCTCGGCACTGCCCGCGTCGCGCGACGGCACGGCTAGCAGGACGACCACACGAGGACTGGAAGGAGTGCAAGATGCCTGGACGACTCACGATGTTGGCGCTCTCTGTCGCGCTGACTCCCACGCTGTTGCTGACCACGGGCATGGCTGTCCAAGGTGGAGCCCCCGAGGGCGGATCCGCCGCGGCGCTGGTGCCGCAGGGCCTCGACTACACAGAGAACCCGGTCGACGTCCCGAACCCGGACCGGGGGTTCTACCGGGCCAACGACGGGATGATCGTCCCGGTCACCGGTGCCGGCTCGGGCACCATCAACGTCGGTGACAACCCGGTCACCGTGGGTGGTGCCGCCGTCACCACCCGCGTCAGCCACATCTACTTCGACCTGCGGAACTTCTCGAGCAACACGTTCACGTCACGAGGCACGCGGTACACCGCGAGCTACCGTGCGCCGACCACCGTGTCGATCAAGTCGCGGCCCGGGGACCAGGCGCCGTACGCCTACGACACCCACTTCGACTACTGGCGGGCGAACGTCCTGCCCACCTGGCCGCACGGCACGACCCAGAAGCTGACGCCGGATGCCCTCGCGTACATCAGGAACAAGCTCCAGCAGGTGCGGGACGGCAACGGGGTCACCCTGATCCGCTTCAACTACGACGGCCAGGGCTACAGCTGGGTCGACGTCGACCACCCGCAGGACGGGTACATGGACCGGCTCGTGCAGGACATCGAGCCCGACAAGGCCACCGTCCTGGAACACATCGCCCAGCTGAAGCCCATTCTCGACGAGTACGAGGACGTCATCATGGGGGTCGACGGGGGCATGTTCGGCCCGTGGGGCGAGATGCACTCGACGACCCTCGGCACGAGCCCGGAGGCCTACGCCTGGCTCCTGAACGCCTGGCTGGACGCGGTCCCCGCCTCGCGCTCGATCATCGTCCAGGGTGGCGCGTTCCTGTCCTGGTACAACGCCACCTACGGCACGCACTACACCTTCGGGACCATCGACAAGATCCCCGCTCCTCAGCCAGGCACCCCGGAGGCTCGCTTCGGGTTCTTCAACGACAGCTACGCCTACGGCGAGGACGAAGGCGCCAACTATCCGGACGACTGGGGTTCGCTGTCCGAAGGGGCCTGGTGGCCGGGCTCCCCGCTCGGGGACCCGGAGTCCTACGACCGCGGCCGGTTGATGACCTGGATCAGAGGGCAGAACGGGTTCTACGGCGGCGAGGCGCAGGGCGACGAGACGCTGTGGAACACCTATCCGTTCGTCGCCTGGGAAGCCTCCTACGCGCAGACCGTCTACCTGAACGCGGACTACTCGAGCGAGGTTCACGACAGGTGGGGCAGCTTCACCTACACCGAGGCGAACGTCACGAAGACGATGGAGAACGCGTACGCCGAGCCCTACCGGACGGAGCACGCGATCTTCGACCCGGTGTACGACGGCAGGACCGGCGCGGAGTACTGGCGAGACCGGCTGGGATTCCGGCTGGTGCTGCGTGACGCCAACGCGAGCGCGTCGGTGAGCCAGGACGGCACCTTCCGGTTCGCGGGGAGCATCCAGAACGTCGGCTTCGGGAACATCGTGAACAAGAAGAACGTGTCCGTCGTCCTGAAGTCCAAGGCGGACGGCACGTCCTACTCCGCGCTGACCACCCTCGACGCCCGGGACTGGCGGCCCGACCTGGACAGCAGGGCGAGCAACACTGCCGCCTACCGGGACCTGGGCTTCTCGGTCGACATGACGAGCGCGTTCGGCACCGTGCCCGTCGGCGACTACGACGTCTACCTGAAGATCAACGATCCCAAGGAGACCTCGGCCAACAAGCGCACCATCCGGTTCGCCAACAACGGCGCGAACATCTGGGACGCCGGGCTCGGCGCCAACCTGATCGCCTCCACCACGGTCGGTCCGGCCACGGGGGCGTCGGACCACAACCAGACGCTCCAGGTGCAGATCCCGCAGGCCACCAACGAGCCGGGTGAGTTCACCTGGTCGATCGACGGGACCAACGGGCTCGTCGACCTGGGCACGGCCGTGCCCGCCGGCGACCACTACGCAGCAGCCGGTGTGATCAACCCCGTCCGCGTCACCGACACCCGCCTCGAGCGACCCGCGTGGTCGCTCTCGGCACAGACGTCCGACTTCCGGGCCGACGGCAAGGTGTTCGCGGGCAAGTACCTCGGGTGGACACCGAACGTCACCGAGAACACCGGCGGCGCCGTCGCCGGTGCCCCGGTGGTCTCCGGCTTCGTCGCCGGCGACGGCCTGTCCGTGCCGGCCACCCTCGGTTCGGCCACGACCGGGCACGAGAAGGGCTCGGCACTGCTGGGCGCCGACCTGGACCTGCAGGTGCCGGTCTCGGTCGGGGACGGGACCTACCGCGCCACGTTGGTCCTGACCGCTCTCAGCTGACACCACGACAGCGTCGTCGCCGGCCGGGGCCCTACGCCTCGGCCGGCGGCGGCGCACCAAGGAGCTGCACCATGAGTCTTCGGACCACGTCGCGGGTCGTGCTCATCGCCCTGGTCGCGTCGATCTCGTCTCTGCTGGCGGTGAGCGGTGCGACGGCATCCGCACCACGTCAGGCCTCCGTCGGCGCGCTCGGGGCACTGTTCGATGCCACCCCGGGCGCGACCGAGGACCCCACCGTGACCTGGGGGATCCGTCCGGCCGACAACGCACAGGGCGCGGGCCGTCCGAACTACTCGTACGAGCTCGAGCCCGGCGCGCGCGTCGAAGACGATTTCGTCGTGCTCAACCACGGCCAGAAGCCGCTGACGCTCGCCGTCTACGCCGCCGACGCCGTGGTCACCCAGAACGGCCCGCTCAACCTGGCCAACCGCGACGTCCCGTCCGTGGACGTCGGCAGCTGGGTGGACGTCGGCACCGACGAGGTGACGATCGCTCCGGGTGAGTCCGTGGAGATCCCTTTCACCATCACCGTTCCGAGCAACGCGAGCCCTGGCGACCACACCGGGGGGATCGTCAGCTCGCTCACGGGCGCCGACCCCGCCGCGATCACGGTCGAGCGTCGGCTCGGCTCCCGCATCCACGTCCGAGTCGTCGGCGAGCTCCAACCGGGGCTGCGGATCGACGGGCTGGTGGCGTCGCACTCGGGGAGCACGGACGCGGTCCCCCGTGGCGACCTGGCCGTGAGCTTCACCGTCACCAACACCGGGAACTCCCGTCTGACGGGCGCGGCGAAGCTGCGGCTGAGCGGACCGTTCGGGACGTCGGCCCGCGTCGTGACGCTCGACGACGTGCCCGAGCTGCTGCCCGGGTCGTCGTACGACGTCTCCACGACCGTCCCTGACGTGCCGGCGACGGTCCGGATGACGGCGACGGCGGTGGTGACGCCCATGGTGCTCGGTCCGGACGACTCGAGGGGCACTGCGATCGCGCCCGTCGAGGCGAGCACCACGTTCTGGGCGATGCCGTGGATCCCCGTCGGGATCCTGGTGCTGGTGCTGGCCTGGCTGGCGCCGCGGATCGTCCGTCGACTGCGGGCTTGGCGGGCGGGACGTGTGGACGGAGGGGCCGCCGCGGCGCCCGACGGCGCTGCGGCGGACGGTCCTGTGGCGAGCGCGCTCGGGGCGCCCGAGGAGCAGACCATCGGCGACGCCGACCGCTCCGAGGTGTCGCGGGCTCGCGTGCATGACGGCGGAGCCGGCCGAGGATGATCGGAGCGCGTACCGGCGCGGGCGTGCCTCGACGGCCACCGCGCCGAACGTTCACGTGCCGGTGATTCGCCCGACTCACATCACGACCGCTTTGGGGACAGACTGCCCCCATGGCGACTGATGGGGTTCCCGGCGAGGACGCGGTGGCGCAGGAGCCGGCCGACGCCCGCTACGACTACGACCTCGTGGTGGTCGGTTCCGGCCCCGGCGGACAGAAGGCGGCGATCGCGGCCGCCAAGCTGGGCCACAAGGTCGCCATCATCGAGCGTCGGCACATGATGGGCGGCGTCTCCACCAACACCGGCACGATCCCGAGCAAGACTCTGCGCGAGGCGGTCATGTACCTCACGGGCATGGCGCAGCGGGAGGTGTACGGCGCGAGCTACCGCGTGAAGTCCGACATCACGATGGAGGACCTGTTCGCCCGCACCCAGCACGTGATCGGCCGGGAGCACGAGGTGATCCGCGCCCAGCTGCTGCGCAACCACGTCGACATCCTCAACGGCACCGGCTCGTTCCTGGACGCGCACACCTTGGGGGTCCTGGAGGACGACGGCGTGCGCCGCACCCAGTTCACCGCGCGGTTCGTCGTCATCGCCACCGGCAGCAAGCCCCACCGGCCGAGCACGGTCCAGTTCGACGGGAAGACGGTCCTCGACTCCGACGGGGTCCTCGCGCTCGAGGCCGTGCCCAACTCGATGGTCGTGGTGGGCGCCGGCATCATCGGCATCGAGTACGCGTCGATGTTCGCCGCCCTGGGCACCCGGGTCACCGTCATCGACAAGCGGCCCGCGATGCTCGAGATGTGCGACCCCGAGGTGGCCGAGTCGCTCAAGTTCCACCTGCGGGACCTGTCGGTGTCGTTCCGGTTCGGCGAGGAGGTCGCCGGCGTCGACAGCAACACGCACGGCACCGTGACCCGCCTCGCGTCGGGCAAGCGCATCGCCGCCGACGCCGTCATGTACTCCGCCGGCCGGCAGGGGCAGACGGACGCCCTCAACCTTGAGGCGGCGGGGCTGTCCGCGGACTCGCGCGGGCGGATCGCCGTCGACGAGCAGTACCGGACCGCGGTGCCGAACATCTTCGCGGTCGGCGACGTCATCGGCTTCCCCGCCCTGGCCGCGACGAGCATGGACCAGGGCCGCCTGGCGGCGTACCACGCGTTCGGCGAGCCGGCCCGGGAGCTGCAGTCCGTGCAGCCCATCGGCATCTACACGATCCCCGAGATCTCCTACTGCGGCCGCACCGAGGAGGAGCTCACCGCCGAGGCGGTCCCCTACGAGGTCGGCGTCGCCCGCTACCGCGAGCTCGCGCGCGGCCAGATCGTCGGCGACTCCTACGGGATGCTCAAGCTGCTGGTCCACACCGAGACGCGCGAGCTGCTCGGCGTCCACATCTTCGGGACCTCCGCCACCGACCTCGTCCACATCGGCCAGGCGATCATGGCCTGCGGCGGGACCGTCGACTACCTCGTCGACACCGTCCTCAACTACCCGACGCTCTCCGAGGCCTACAAGGTGGCGGCCCTCGACGCGACGAACAAGATCCGGCAGGTGGCCCGCTTCAGCTCGTGACCGCCGCGATCCCGCGCGCGACGGCGGCGACCATCGCGTCGGCGATCTCGGGCGTCGCGGCCGCGAGGATCGAGTCGGAGGCGAGCGACCACGGCTCCCCCCGCAGGTCCACGACGACGCCACCGGCCTCCCGGACCAGCACCACGCCCGCGACGACGTCCCAGGCGGCGTTCCCGAACGCGATCGACGCCGACGTCCGGCCGGTGGCGACCCACGCCAGCTCCGTGGCCGACGTGCCCACGACGCGCACCTTGCCGACAGTCGCGGCGACCTCCCGCAGGGCGGCCGCCCGCACGTCGAGCGGCCAGGGCGCGATCGACGTCCACGACAGGTCCCCGACCGTGACCGTGAGGCTGTCGAGCTCTCCGCCTCCCGTCGACACCCGCACGTCGTCCCCGCCCGCCGTCCGGCGCCACGTCCCGGCGCCGCGCGCCGCCCACACGACCTCACCGGTCGTCACGTCCGCGGTCACACCGACGACGGGGTCGCCCCCGGCGAGCCGAGCCAGCGTGCACGCGACGAGCGGCAGCCCGGCGACGAAGTTCGCGGTCCCGTCGATCGGGTCGACCACCCACCGGTCCGGCGCGTCCTCGCGCGGCGACCCCTCCTCGCCCTGGACCGGCAGCGGTGAACCGTCCTGGAGCGTGCGGACCACGGCGTCCTCCGTCGCCAGGTCGACCGCGGTGACCAGGTCGTTCGGGCCCTTGAGCCGCAGGACGGCCCGGTCGTCGGCACCCCGGACCACCGCCAACCCCGCCTCCACCGCACGCAGGGCGAGGTCGACGTCGGGCTGCAGGGCGGGCGGGGCGAGGGAGGTCATGACACGCATGATGTCCCCCGCATGCGACATCCAGGTGAACTCACCGCTCCCGTCGAGCACTCGACGGCCGGTTCGGCCCACCGGCCGCGGTCGGGTATCCTCTGTCGGCCGGGAGGATTCGCCTAGTGGCCTATGGCGCACGCTTGGAAAGCGTGTTGGGTGAAAGCCCTCGGGGGTTCGAATCCCCCATCCTCCGCGCACCGAAGGGCCCATCACCTGCAGCGATGTGGGTGGTGGGCCCTTCGTCGTACCGCTTGACCCACGCGCTCTCGAGGACAGTCGGAACGGGTATCGCGAGCATGCGAAGGGTGCGCGGCCGTCGATTCGCCGCCCGGATCGACGTACGCTCGCACGTCGTGGCCACCTTCTCCTCCGTCTCGCGCCAGCACGTCCTCCAGGCGATCGCGGAGTACGACGACCGCGGCGGCGCGGAGTTCCTCGACGTCTACGGATTCGCCCCCTCCGACGAGTACCCGCTCGTGCACGAGGGGCGAAGCTACGACTCGCGGGCCGTGCTCGGCGTCGCCCACCGGTACGCCACCGGGCGGCTGGCGACGACGGAGGAGTTCAGCGGCGACATGGCCGGGGCGATCGCGATCCTGCGCCGGCGGGGCTTCGAGGTGACCGAGCCGCGGTCGGCGTACCGGCCGCCGCCTCCCCGGACCACCCGCGCGCCGCGCGCACCGCGGACCCCCGTCGCGCGGGCGACCGCCGCCCGGGAGGCCGCGCCGGCGATCTGCCCGACGTGCTCGATGACCCTTCCGGCGACCGGCATCTGCGACGAGTGCGGCTGAGGCGCCGAGCGGTCAGCGCTCGAGCCACGCCAGCGCGCCCTGCGCCGCGACCACCCCGGTGCTGAACGAGGCCTGCAGCAGGTAGCCACCCGTCGGCGCCTCCCAGTCGAGCATCTCGCCCGCGACGAACGTGCCGGGCACCCGGCGGAGCATCAGCGACTCGTCGACCTCCGACCACGCCACGCCGCCCGCCGTCGAGATCGCCCGCTCGATCGGCATGGTCGCCGTCACCACCACAGGCACCGCCTTGACCAGCGCGGCCATGGCCTGTGCGTCGTTCGGCAGCGGTCCGGCCAGCCCCTCCCGCAGCAGCCCGATCGCGACCGGGTCCAGGCCGAGCGTCCGGCGCAGCCAGTTCGAGGCGGAGTCCTTCGGCCGTCGGCGCTGCAGCCTCTCCGCGACCTGCTCGTGGGAGAGCGACGGGCGGAGGTCGACCTCGAGCACGCACCGCCCGTCGGCCTCGAGGACGTCGCGGATCGCGGCGCCGATCGCGTAGACCGGCCCGCCCTCGATGCCGGTCCTCGTCACCATCGCGTCCCCGCGGGACCGCTGCCCGCCGGCCGACAGCGCGACGTGCTTCAGCGGCGACCCCTCGAACCGCTCCGCGAACGTGCCGGTCCACTCGACGCGCATCCCGACGTTCGCCGGCCGCAGCGGCGTCGTCGCGACCCCGCGGTCCGAGAAGGGACCGACCCAGCCGCCATCCGCACCGAGCCGCGGCCAGGACGCGCCGCCGAGCGCGAAGACGGTCACGTCGCCGACGACCTCGCGTATCGCGTCGTCGGCACCCGTGAACCGCAGCCCCGCGTCCGTCCAGCCCGTCCAGCGCTGGCGACGCTCGATCACGACGCCGAGATCGGCGAGGCGCGCCAGCCACGCGCGGACCAGCGGCGTGGCGCGGAACGACCGCGGGAACACGCGCCCGCTCGACCCGACGAACGTCTGCTCACCCAGCCCGGCGCACCAGGCCCGCAGGTCGGCCGGGGTGAAGCGCGCGAGCATCGGCGCCAGCTGCTCGGCCGAGGCGCCGTACCGCGACAGGAACGGGTCGAGGTCCTCGGAGTGCGTGATGTTCAGCCCGCCGTGGCCGGCGAGGAGGAACTTGCGGGCGGGCGACGGCATCCGGTCGTACACGGTCACCGCCACGCCGGCCCGGGCCAGCACCTCGGCGGCGATCAGACCTGCCGGCCCGCCGCCGACCACGCTCGCCCTGCTCATCGGCCGAACGTATCTGACGACGACCTGGTCCTCAGACCCCGCGCTCGATCGGGAGCCGCCCGGCCGCCACCGCCCGGACCAGGGCGGCGTGGTCGGCCTCGGTCTGCTCGGCATACGCGAGCGCGAACCGCGCCATCGCGAGGTCGAGCTTGTCCGAGCGGCCCCCGTATCCGGAGATCATCGACGCCCCGCTGGTCCGCGCGTGGCCCTTGGCCAGCAGCCGTCCGACGATCCCGGCGTAGTCCGCGAGCGCGACGGCGTCGATCGCGTCCAGGGTGACCGTGCCCTTCATGTTCCGGAACTGGCGCACGTAGAACTGCAGACCGCCCACGGTCGTCCAGCCGAGCAGCGGATCGCTCACCGTCTGCAGCGCCTGCTGATACTCGACCACCCGCTGGCCCTGGTGCGCGTGCCAGGCGCTGTCGCCGTGGACGTGCTGGGCCAGCACCGACCGCCGGGCCTGCTTGAGCTGGAGGAAGACGACGTCGTCGGGACTCGAGCCCTCGAGCAGCGCGATGTACGCGCGCAGGCCGACCGAGCCGACGCCGACGACCTTGTGGGCGACGTCGACGAGCGTGTAGCCGCCGAGCGCCCGGCGCCAGTGCGGCGCGAGCGTGGCCAGGTAGTCGTCGAGACCCTGCGCGACGAGGGCCGCCTCGTCGTCGGGCAGGCGCGTGATCAGCGGCGGCTGCTCGACGATGCGGCGCTGGCCGCCCTCCGACGCGGTGAACTTCGGCAGCGCGCGGTCGCTCGTGCGGGTCCGGGCGCGCTTGACGGCCCGGTCGATCTCGGCGGCCAGCGTGCCGTGCGGCGCGCGCTCGTGGATGCGGTCGACGTCCAGCCGCTCGAAGGAGCGCGCGAGGAGCGGCCGGTCGGCCAGGCGTCGGATCTCCTCGCGGTAGGCGGCGCTGCACGAGACCGCGGCCGACTCGCACGCGTGCTCGGGCGCGCCGTTCTGCCGGCCGGCCACCCAGATGCTGGCGACGAGCCGACGCAGGTCCCACTCCCACGCCCCGGGATGGGCCTCGTCGAAGTCGTTCAGGTCGATGACCAGGTCGCGCTCGGGCGACGCGTAGAAGCCGAAGTTGCCCAGGTGCGCGTCGCCGCAGACCACGGGCGTGATGCCGGTGGCGGGCAGCGTCGCCAGGTCGTTGGCCATGACGACCGCCGACCCGCGCAGGAACCCATACGGCGAGGCGGCCATGCGCCCGACGCGGAGGGGGATCAGCCGGTCCAGCCGTCCCTGGTGGCTCTCGATGATCTGCGCGACGGGGTCGCGATCGGCCGGCGACCAGTCGCCCAGCGACGAGCGGGGCACCGTGTCCCGCAGGGCGCGCCCCGTCCGGTAGCGCTCCTCGCGGGTGGCCGGCCGACGCCGCAACGACGCGTAGTCACTGCTGTCGGCGCTCTGCAGGACCACGTGCCCGGCGACGGGCCGTCCGTCCATCGCTGCCCACCTCGGTTCGGGAGCCCTGACTCCCGGAGTCTCCCCCGCCTGTCAACCGCACGCCATGGCGCGCGGCTCGGCGCCGCACCACACTGAGGCCATGTCGAAGCCGCTCGCCATCGTGCTGGGAGTCGTCCTGCTCGTGATCGGAGCGGTCTTCACGTTCCAGGGGCTCGGCTACCTCGGGGGCAGCGCCATGACCGGCGTGACCCTGTGGGCGATCGTCGGCCCGGTCATCGCCGTCATCGGGCTGGTCCTGATCGTGCGCGCCGCCCGGAGCCGCCGCGACTGACCCGGGGTCAGACCCGGGCCGAACGCCCGGCTCGCCAGACGCTCGGCGCGTCCCCCCGACTGCGCTTGAACGCCCTGCTGAACGCCTCCTCCGACTCGTAGCCGACGTGGTGCGCCACCGCGACCACCCCGAGGTCGGTCGTGGTCAGCAGGTCCTGCGCGACGTGCATCCGCCACTCGGTGAGGTAGCGGATCGGCGAGCGCCCGAGCACCTCGCGGAACCGGGTGTCCAGCTGCGACCGGGACACGAGGGCCTCGCGCGCCAGGAGCTCCACGGTCCACTTGAGCTCGGGCCGCCGGTGCATCGCCGCCAGCGCCGGCGCGAGCACGGGATCGCGGAGCGCGGCGGTCCACCCCCGGTCGACCGCCGGGGCCGACGCGAGGTGGAGCCGGAGCACCTCGACCAGCAGCAGCTCCGGCAGCCGGGTCGGGATCCCGAGCGCACCGGCCGACGTCTGCTCGAGCGCGTACTCGATGTTCGCCCGCACCCACTGCGCCGCCGGCCCGGTCGGGGTCACGACGAACACCGGCGGCAGTGCTCGCAGCGCCGGGTCGAACAGGGGGTCCCGGCTGTGCAGGTAGCCACAGACGACGTCGGTCTCGGAGCCGTCCCGGCCATACCGCAGCACCGGCATCTGGGCCCACGGGACGGGCGGCATGAAGGTCGAGATGGGAACGACCTCCGCGTCCTGCAGGCCGCCCATCCGGTGCTGGTCGCCGTACGGCAGGACGATGACGTCGCCGGCCGCGGCCCAGTGCTTCGCGCCCCCGTCGACGGACACCCAGCACGAGCCGGACGCGACCACGTGGAACAGGACGACCCGGTCGGTGCCGGGCCGCAGCAGGTTTGCGGTCACCGGTCCGGTCATGGACTCGTAGGTCCACGGTTCGCGGTACTCGGCGCGCAGGAAGACAGCACCCTCCAGCCGCAGCCGCTCGAGCGAGGTCTGCAGCAGGTCCTGGTACGTGGGTTCCCGATCAGGAAGGCCGGTGGCGCGGTCATGGTCCGCGGACGTGCTCACCACGAGGCTGATCGTGTCACACCGACAAAGCACGCATAAGGAGCACGAGATGCCGCTGTTCATGGACGTCCACACCATCGACGGACCCGTCGGGATGGGCGATGTCGCGCAGGCGCACCAGGCCGACCTGGCCACCCAGGGCGCGTTCGACGTCAGCTACCTGAAGTACTGGGTCGACGAGAAGCAGGGGAAGATCTTCTGCCTCGTCGACGCCCCGGACGCCGAGTCGGCCGCGACGGTCCACCGCCAGGCGCACGGCCTGGTGGCCGACGAGATCTACCGGGTCGACGAGGGCGCGTGAGCCCTCCGGGTCGACGCCGCGACTGCCGCGGCGTCGACCCGCTCCTGGAGCGCGTCGAGCGAGTCGCCCGGGAAGAGCTGGACGGGCACGATCGACCGGAGGCGCGTCTCGCGGGCCTGGAGGAAGACGAACTCCCCCCGGACCGAGACCGCGCGGAGGGCGCCGAACCTCGTCTCCCCTGTCACGGCCGGCCCCTCGATCCACAGGCTCTCCGGGCGAAGAGCCGCCCGGAAGACCGATCCCACCGGGACCTGCCGCGTCAGATCACGCACGATCCGCACCTGCTGCCGCCACACGACCCAGACCAGCAGGAGCACCATCGCGCCGGCGAAAGTGCCGCCCACGAGCGCGCTCGAGCCCGACGACGGACCCGTCACGGCGACCATGCCCACAGCCCCGACGACGATCACGGCCGCGACCCGTGCGAGGCGTGCGGGCGCGAGCGTCACCTCGTGGAGATACGTGCGGGCGAGCCGGCGGATGTACCCGGAGTCCGTGACATACGTCGCTACCTCGCCCGGGCGCGCGTCGCCCACCGTCACCGGCGCCTCCTGCGGAAGCTCGGCGCCCACGGGCGCGGCAACCCGGACCCTCGCCCGCAGGTCGTCGAGCACGGCGTCCGGGAACAGCGCACGGGGATAGGCGACGACGCCCTTGGTCACGCGGTGCTCCAGCAGGATGACGTGTCGACGGGCGATCACCCTGCCGTACACCCCGAGCCGGACGGCGGAGGTCCCGAGCGGGCCGGTGGTGTGCAGCCGGTCCCCGCCGAGCGCGATGCTGATTCGCGAGCCGGGCGGCAGCACCCGCGCGGAACGGATGCGCCCCCTCACGTACGCGGTGAGCACGAGGGCGACCAGCACTCCCACGATGACGGCGTTCACGCCCGACCGAGTCACGAGCCCGAGCAGCAGCAGGGCGGCGAAGAGGGACTCGATCACGAGCAGCGGAGGCCGCGACAGCTGGTGCCGCCACTGCGCGTCGACGGCCCGCCGCACGTACGGCCTGTCCGTCGTCCAGGTCTGCCACGTGAGCGACTCAGCGGGTTCCACGAGGGGAGCGTAGGGGCGGACGTCCGTCGTCGGGACGCCACATCCCGAGGTTCAGCCGGTCGCCGAGCCTCGGTCCGGCGAGATCGCGATGACGTGCCGCCGCTCGAACGTCACGACGTCGCCGGCGTGCAGACCGCGCAGCTCCACCGCATCGCTGGCGAACGTCCCGTGCAGCACCTCGTCGTCCACCGAGCCGACCACGACCCACAACCGCTCGGCGATGCCCTCCGACGGCACCACCATGACCTTGACCCGGTCGCCCGCGCGCAACGCGGCCTTGGCCTCGTCACCGACGATCCGGAACGTGCTCGGCGAGAGCGCGTGCCGCTCCACACCGTCGGCCAGCACCCACTCGGCCCGGCGCCGGAAGAAGACGCTCATGCACCGATCGTAGGCGCGCGCTCAGCCCGCGAGCGCCCGCACGGTCTCGATCGTGTCGGCCTCCGCAGCGGGCTTGTCGTCGCGGTAGCGCACCACTCGCGCGAACCGCAGCGCGAGCCCGCCGGGGTACCGGGACGAGCGCTGCAGCCCGTCGAACGCGATCTCGACCACCTGCTCCGGGCGGACGGTCACGACCCAGCCGTTGTCGTCGGTCTTCAGCTCGGTGAACCGCTCGGTCTGCCACCGCAGCATCTCGTCCGTCATGCCCTTGAACGTCTTGCCGAGCATGACGAAGCCGTCGCCGTCCCGCGCCCCGAGGTGGATGTTCGACAGCAGCCCCTGGCGACGCCCCGAGCCCCACTCCACCGCGAGCACGACGAGGTCGAGGGTGTTGCGCGGCTTGACCTTGATCCACGCCGCGCCGCGACGCCCTGCCTCGTACGGCGCGTCGGCGGACTTCACGACGACGCCTTCCTGCCCGGCCCGGACCACCGCGGAGAAGTAGTCGCGGGCCGCTGCGGGGTCATCCGTCACGAGCCGGTCCACCACCGACGCACCCGCCACGGCGTCGAGCGTGTCGAGCCGACGCAGCAGCGGCGCGTCAAGCAGGTCGACGCCGTCCACGTGCAGGCAGTCGAAGAAGAACGGGGTCAGCGTCACCGCCGCGGCCACCTCGGCATCCCGGGTGGCCGAGCGCGAGGCCGTCTCCTGGAACGGTCGCGGCCGCCCGTCCGGACCGACGGCCAGCGCCTCGCCGTCGAGCACGAGCTCCGTGGCGGGCATCGCCAGGACGGTCGCGACGATCTCGGGGACGCGCGGGGTGATGTCGTCGAGGCTCCGCGTGAACACGCGCACCTCGGAGCCCTGGCGGTGGACCTGGATCCGGATGCCGTCGAGCTTCGAGTCGACGACGACGGGGCCGGGCGCCAGGCTGGCCCACGCGCCGTCGACGTCGGGCGCCGACTGCGCCAGCATCGGTCGGACGGGCCGCCCGACGACCAGTCCGAAGGCCGCCAGCGCCGTCGCGGGATCCGGGGCCGTGAGCGCTGCGACGGCGACCGGCTCGGTGTCTCCCGCGAGCATCGCGGCCCGGCGCACCGCCTCCGGTGAGACCCCCGACGCCTCCGCGACGGCATCGAGCAGCAGCGCGTCCAGCGACCCCTGCCGGAGCTCCCCCGTCACGAGCCCCCGCAGCAGCCGTTGCTCCTCCGCCGTCGCGGCGGCGAAGAGCGCGGCGGCCTGTGCGGTCCGCGCCGTGCCGGAGCCGGACCCTGCGAGCTGCGACATGGCCTCGAACGCGGCGTCGACCTCCGCGACGGTCAGGCTGGGCTCGTCGGCGGGGTCGGGCAGCGAGCTCAGCGAGCGCCAGCCCAGCCCGGTCCGCCGCTGCCGCAGCTGGCCGCCGAGGTAACGCGACACGACCGCGACGTCGTCGTCCGGCGTTCGGCGCAGCAGGTCGACCAGGAGCGCGCGCTTGGCCAGCCGCGACCGGGTCGTCGCCAACGCGGTCGAGGTGGCGGCGAGCTCGGCGAAGCGCATGTCGGCATCCTGCCCCCGCCCGCCGACACGCGCCCGAGGTCGGGCGGTCAGACGAGCCGCAGCGTCCGGCTCGCGAGCGACAGGGTCACCGTCTGCCCCCACGCCGCGGTGAGCCGGTCGGCCTCGAGCCCGTCGCCGAACACGACGAGCGCGTCGGACTGCACGACGACCGACAGCGCCTCGCCCGCCGACAGGACGCCACCGGTCAGCGACGTGCCGGTGGCCGGCGACGGCCACGCCTCCCGGACGAACCAGGCGAGCGTCCGGTCCGCGGTTCCCGGCAGGGCCACGCCACCTGCGCGCTCCCGCTGGATCGAGGCCGCCCACCCCGTCGCGCCCGTCCCGGTCGCGACGATGAGACCCGACGACGACTGCACCTCGGAGCCGCCGCCCACACTGATCCGGTACCGCGCCGACTGGTGGCTCGGGTGGCCGACGAAGACCTCGTTCAGGGCATCGAGCGACTGACCGTCGTCCAGGACGGCCCGCACCATCGATCGGTCCTGCACACGGGCGGTGCCGGCGACGACCGCAGGCAGGAGTCGTCGCGCCTCTCCCGGCCGGTGCAGGACGAGGACCCCGGCGTTGCGGCCGGGCTCGGGGTCGATCCCGACGACCGCCTGGGCACCGAGGTACTTGGCGACGTTGGCGACGAGGCCGTCCTGGCCCACCACGACGACCACGTCACCCGGCTCGAACCCGAAGCGATACAGGTCCTCGCGCTCGACGTCGCCGCGCCGCCACTCGGTCGGCACCGCGGCCCGCACCTCGGCGAGCGCGGCGTCCTGGGCGTCGTGCCGGCCCTGGACGTCGGCCATGGTCCGGCCTCGCGTGCGGAGGAAGAACTCGGCCTGCCCGCGCGTGCCGTGGTGCTCGAGGAGCCCGTCGAGCTCGGTGCGCCGGTGGACCACGACCACCCGCGGGGCCAGCACCACGTCACGCCTCCTTCGCGCCGACCAGGCCGGCGAGCACGCCCGTCACCAGGTCCGGGGTGACCGTCAGGTTGCCGATGCTCGGCAGGTTGCCCGCCAGCTCCCGCATCGCGAGAGCCGTCAGCACCTCGCGGTCGACACCCTCGTACGCGGCGAGCCGGGCGGCCTCTGCGGCACCCTCGGCCTCACCGACCACCCGCGCGCTGTGGGCGTCGGCGTCGGCAAGCAGGCCCTGCCGCTCGGCGGCCGCGTTGGCCTCGATCAGAGCCGCCGCCGCGGCCTCGCTGGCGCGGGTCCGCGCGTTCGCACCGTCCTGGGCGACCAGCTGCTGCTCGCGCAGCGCCAGCTCGATCCTGTTGGCCAGCTCGTTCTCGGCGATGGCGCGCTCGCGCTCGACGGCGAGGGCGCGGCGCTCGAAGGTCGACTTGTCCGCCTCGCCCTGCGCCTGCTCGCGGGCCGGCGTCTGCAGGAACCGCTCCATGTCCGCCTCGGCGCGGACCGAGCCGATCCGCGCGCCGAGCACCGTGATGCCGGTCGACGCGAGCCGCTCGTCACCGCGCAGCCCGTCGGTCACCAGGCGTCGGAGGGCGCCGGCACCCGCGGTGACGGCTTGCAGGACGGTCATCCCGGCCAGAGCGTCCATCACCTGTCCGGTCGCCAGCTCGCTGAGCAGGTGGGCCACCTGCTCGAGCGGGTTGCCCGTCCAGCGACCGTTGTCGGGGTCGATGGCGAAGTCGATCCGGCCGGCCACCAGCTGCGGGTCCTCGAACCGGAAGCTGACCGTCACCTGCACGGCGACGTCCTGGAAGTCCGCGGTGCGGGCGTGCGCGACGAGCGGCAGCTCGCGGTCGTCGACCGGCACCTCGCTGATCACGGCCGAGAGCGGGCGGAACCAGAAGGCGAGGCCGGCGCCGTCGTGGCGCAGGCGACCCGCGTCGAGGTGCAGAACGTGCGAGGTGGGCGCCGTCCGCAGGTGCCGGGTGAACGGGTAGCGCTTGATGGTGGCCATGTCAGATCCTCCTGTTTTTATCGTCAATCTGACCTTAATCACCGTTGCTTGTTGTCGTCAAACTGACGATATAAGGTCACCCGCATGGACCACTTCCCCCGGTTCGCGGTGACGGTGGATCTCGTCGTGCTCACCGTGCGTGACGGGACGCTGCACACGCTGCTGGTGACGAGAGGCGAGGAGCCGTTCCTCGGTAGACCTGCGCTGCCGGGCGGCTTCGTGCACCCCGACGAGGGCCTGCAGGACGCTGCCGCACGCGAGCTGGCCGAGGAGACCGGGCTCGAACGGGTGCCGGGGCACCTGGAACAGCTGGGCACCTACGGCCGACCGGACCGCGACCCGCGCATGCGCGTCGTCTCGGTCGCCCACCTCGCGCTGGCACCGCACCTGCCCGACCCGCGACCGGGTGGCGACGCCGCCGCCGCGGCCTGGGTCTCGGTCGCCGAGGCGCTCGCGACGGACCTCGCCTTCGATCACCGCGAGATCCTCGCCGACGGGCTGGAACGGGCCCGCGCCAAGCTGGAGTACACGTCCCTCGCCACCGCGTTCTGCGGCCCGGAGTTCACGGTCTCCGAGCTCCGTCGCGTCTACGAGGCCGTCTGGGGGGTCGAGCTCGACCCGCGGAACTTCCACCGCAAGGTGACCTCGACCGCCGGCCTGCTGATCGAGACCGGCCGCACGGTCGTCGACGGTCCCGGCCGACCCGCGGCGCTCTACCGGAGCGGACCGACGAGCTCCCTGAACCCGCCGCTCACGCGCGAGCCCTGAGGCAGGGCTAGGCGATGCCGCCGTCGACGTAGAGCCAGCGCCCGTCCTCGCGCACGAACCGGCTGGTCTCGTGCAGGCGTCCGCGCTGACCGACCGCCGTGCCGTCGTCGAGCCGGTAGTGCGCCACGAACTCGACGGTGCCGGTGTCGTCCCACGGTCCACCCGCGTCCGTCCGCAGCACGTCCAGGCGGTGCCACACCATGGCGTCGTCGAGCTCGAGCTCGTCCGGCCGCGTGCTCGGGTGCCACGTGGCGAGGAGGTAGTGCACCGCGCCGGTGGCGAAACCCGTGTAGCGCGAGCGCATCAGGGCCTCCGCGGTCGGAGCCGTCCGCCCTTCGGCGAGGTACCGCCCGCAACACTCGCCGTAGGTCTCGCCCGACCCGCACGGACAGCGGTCGTCGGTCTCGGTCATCGGTTGCTCCGCCCTGTCGTCGGCATGAACCCAGCCGGCGTCCCGGGGGCTCGCAGGGAAAGCTCGGACCCTCCGCGCCGCGGGTTCCGAGCAGACCAATTCGCTTCGTACGTTCCGGTCAGGCCCATAGTGCCGTACGGTTGTCCCTGTAGTCGCAGTGAATCGCTTGTCATGACGGCCAGGGGAAACCCGGCAGGACGTTCTCGAGGACCACCTCGGAGACGGACGACGAACACCGTGAATACCGGTCCCGGTCACCCGGGAGTTGTCCATACCGCACGTGAGAGAAGAGAACATCATGCCTGTTGGCACCGTGAAGTGGTTCAACGCCGAGAAGGGCTTCGGCTTCATCGCCCCCGAGGATGGCGGCCCCGACGTGTTCGCGCACTACAGCGCCATCACGACGAGCGGCTACCGCACGCTCGAGGAGAACCAGAAGGTCCAGTTCGAGGTCACGCAGGGCCCCAAGGGCCCGCAGGCGTCGAACATCACGCCTCTCTGAGCTTGAACCTGAGCTCATAGCTCCATCGCACGAGACCCCGGCCTTGTGGCCGGGGTCTCGTCGCATCATGACCGAGGCGCCCCCGATCCAGCTCATACCCCCGACCGCACTCGCGCCGCGCACTGCACGACCGACAGGACGGACGCCATGAGCTCCTCGACGCTTACCCCTACCCCCACACGTCCGCGCGACCGCGCGGTCAGCGACTTCACCGAGCTGACCCGAACCGTGCAGGCCGCCGGCCTCATGAAGCGCCGGCCCGCCCACTACGCCGTCCGGCTCTCCGCGGCCGTCGTCGCCGTGCTGGGCCTGGTCGCCACGATCATCCTGGTCGGCGACTCCTGGTGGCAGATCGCCGTGGCGTTCGCCGCCGCCGTGATCCTCACGCAGGTCGCTTTTCTCGGCCACGACGCCGCGCACCGCCAGATCTTCGCCGACGGACGCGCCAACAACTGGACGTCCCTCGTGCTGGCCGACCTGTTCGTCGGCCTGAGCCACGGCTGGTGGCAGCGCAAGCACACGCGCCACCACGCCAACCCGAACAAGATCGACGCCGACCCCGACATCGACCTCGAGGTCCTCTCCTTCACCCCGGAGCAGGCCGCGACGCGCACGTCGAAGCTGTCGATCTGGTTCCTGAACCACCAGGGCTGGTTCTTCTTCCCCCTCCTGCTGCTCGAAGGTGTCGCGCTGCACGTCGCGGCCGTCAAGCGGCTGTCGTCGCGGGAGAAGCTGGACCACCGCGCCGCCGAGATCGTCATGATGACCGTTCGTCTGGTCGGTGGCGCCGCGCTGGTGTTCCTCACCATGTCGTGGCCGATCGCGCTGGTGTTCCTCGCGGTGCAGATGGGCGTGTTCGGGTTCTACATGGGCGCCTCGTTCGCCCCGAACCACAAGGGCATGCCGCTGATCCCCAAGGACTCGCGCCTCGACTTCCTGCGCCGCCAGGTGCTGACCAGCCGCAACATCGGCGGCGGCAAGTGGGTCGACGTGCTCATGGGCGGGCTCAACCACCAGGTCGAGCACCACCTGTTCCCGTCGATGCCCCGCCCGTCCCTGCGTCGCGCCAAGCCGATCGTCGAGGCGTACTGCCGGGAGCACAACATCCCCTACGTCCAGGTCTCGCTGCCGCGCTCGTACGCGATCATCGTCAAGTACCTGAACACCGTCGGGAAGCCCGACCGCGACCCGTTCAACTGCCCGATGACGGCGCTGTACCGCGTCTGACCCGCAGCAGACCGAAGCCCCCGTCGTCCCTCGGGACGGCGGGGGCTTCGTCGTCGGCGGCTCGGGCACTCGCACGATTTCGAAGGATCCGGCCGTTACGCGGCCGGATCGTTCACATTCCTCGAGCGCGCGGGAGCCGGTCGGGGAATCCCCGGCCGGCTCCGTTGCCCCGCGGAGGGCGCCGACCGGTAGTCACCCCGGTCGACGCCCGCCGGTCAGCTCAGCATCGAGATCACCTGCTGCGCCTGGTAGCCGAGCGTCGCCCGGGCGGCCGGCGTGACCGTCGAGAGCCGGGTCCGGGGCGTGAGCAGCTCGACGTAGGCCCTGAGCGAGGTCGCCGCGAGCCTCTCGTTGCCGCGGTCGGCGGCCTTGTCGGCCACCTCGACGGCGGCGAGCAGTCCCGCGGCCGCGAGGCCCTTCACCGCACCGGCGGCGATCTGCGCCTTCGTCGCCGCGCGCAGGGCGTCGATGCTGCCCGGGGCGTAGTACGAGGGCACCGGCACCTGGGTGAAGTCCGTGTCCGAGGCCAGGTAGAAGCCCACGTCCGACGGCTGGTTGTAGGTCGTCTGCTGCCGGGCGACCTCGACGCGGTACTGCGGGTCCTGCATGAGCGTGTACATCTTCCGGTGGCTCAGGGCCGTGCTGGTGAACACGCGGATCGCCGACGAGTCCGTGGTGCGGACCAGCAGCTCCTCGCGCGAGTCACCGAGGATGTCCGCCACCAGCGACGGGGTGCCCTTGGTGCCGTTGTTTGCCCGGGTGCCGGTCGCGGTCAGCTGGCGGCCGCGGGTCCAGTCGTCGATGGTGACGTCCTGGTCGCCGGAGCCGTTCACGATCTGCGTCGTGCCGTCGGGCAGCCACCTGATGCTCATGTTCGTGCCGGGGATCGCGCCCGGCGTGAACTGCCCGGTCGCCGTGTAGAGACCCAGCGATCCGGAGCCACCGGGCAGGCTGGCCCAGACCTCCAGGCCCCGGACGCCCGGCAGCACGTCACCGATCATCGAGCGGCCCGTGTCCGCGCCCGAGTACTTGCCGAAGATGACCTGCCCGGTCTTCGCGTCCCGCAGGTCCATGCCGTAGGGCGCGAAGGTCGCCCCCTCGTGCGACGTGTAGATCTCCAGCCCTGGACGGTCCGGGTCGACGTCGGTGACGTGCATCGCGTCGCCGTGGCCGAGGCGGGCCACCTCACCGGGCGCCGCGCTCCCCGGCGGGAGCGTGTCGAACGACGAGTACAGGACGGACCCGTCGTCGTCGATCGTCGCCGAGCCGTAGACGATCTCCTGCTTGCCGTCCCCGTCGACGTCCGCCGCCGAGAGCGAGTGGAAGCCCTGCGTCGTGATCTTCCCGTAGGCCGGGTCGGTGCCGTCGCGTCCGTGAGGGCCGTCGTTGAACGGGTTGGTCATCGGCACGTGGCCGGAGTCGACGTACCAGCGCTCCTTGAGCGCCGTGCCGTCCCAGTCGTACGCGACGATCGTCGTGCGCGTGTAGTAGCCACGGGCGAAGATCGCCGACGGCGTCTCCCCGTCGAGGTAGGCGACGCCGGCGAGGAAGCGGTCGACGCGGTTGCCCGGCTCGATGCGCGCCATCGCGTAGTCGCCCCACAGCAGGCCGTCATCGCCACGGCCCGGCTTGTAGTCGATGGTCTGAAGCTCCTTGCCGGTCGCGCCCTGGAACACCGTGAGGTACTCCGGCCCGTCGACGATGAAGCCCTCGAAGTTGCGCAGCACGTTCCGGGCGCTCCGGCTGGGCGCGTAGACGTCGACGAAGTAGTTCGCCAGCGCCGTCGCGTCCTCGTGACTCAGCGGGTAGGCGTACTGCTTCGCGATGCCGAGCGCCTCCTCGACCGTCGACGGCCAGTGACCGGCGACGACCTCCGGGTGGCTGCTCCAGCCCTCGAGCATGCTGACCAGGTGCTCGAAGTAGCCGGCCTTGCTCAGCCGGTAGTCGGTGGTGTCGGTCACGCCGGCGTCGCGGTCGCGCCGCGGGAGCGTTACGTAGGCCTCGCTGGACACCGACCCGTCCGCCGCGTATCGCGTGATCTTCGTGCCCGGCGCCGTCTTCATCATGAGCTCGGCCTTGCCGTCGCCGTCGTAGTCGTAGACGGGGAACTGGGTGTAGTGCGCGCCGGCCCGGATGTTGACGCCCAGGTCGATGCGCCAGAGCTGCGTGCCGTCCTGCTCGTAGGCGTCGACGTAGACGTTGCCGGTGTACCCGACCTGGCTGACGTCCTTCGAGTTCGACGGGTCCCACTTGACGACGTACTCGTACTGGCCGTCGCCGTCGACGTCCCCGACGGACATGTCGTTCGCCGAGTAGGTGTACGCCTCGCCGACCGGCGTGACTCCGTCAGCCGGCTTGTGCAGCGGGATGTCGAGGCTCGGCTGCGCCCACGGGGTGGCCTCGGTGCCGTCGACCTCGACCCCCTTGACGACGGCCGCCACCCGGTAGCGGGACGTCGCCGTGCCGGCGGGGTCGACGAAGTTGGTGGAGTCGGTGACCGTGCCGAGCTTGGTGCCGTCGCGATAGACCGTGAAGTCCGGACCGGTCAGCCCGGTCGCCGTGGCGCCCGTGACCTCGCTGGCCAGCAGGCGCCAGCTCAGGAACACGCCTTCGCTCGTGACCGCCGCGACGAGCCCGCGGTCGAGGCGCTCGAGCGTCAGCCCGTCGGGGCCTTGGCCGGCAGGGGCGTGGAGCGTCGCGGGCGACGGCGTGGCCGTGGCGGGGGTGGCCGTGAGGGTGCCGACGAGCACGACCGAGCCGGCGATCGCTGTGAGCGTGCGTGCCCGTGGTGGTGCCCCGCGTCCGCGCCGTGGCGCTCTGGGTCCTCGTCGTGACATCAGACTCATCCTTGAATCCTTTCAATCGGCTAGGTGTCCCCCGCGGCGAACGGGCGTCCCCCGACGAGAGAAGTCGGGGGCGCCTTTGACCCCGACCGCCCACGACCGTATCGCCTGGTTCACCCGAGTCAACCCGTCCTGAGACATTCGCCGGATTCCGTCGAAGGGAGCGCTCCCGACGGCGGAAACCGCTATCCGCTGGCGCCTGCGACGGACCCCTATCGACTGCGCCCGGCGCGCTCGGCACGGTCCCGGCGGTATGGGGACCCGCCCGACAACGTCACTTCGCCGCCAGAACGTCACCGTGAACTGCCGTTCTCGCGGCGAACTGCCGTTCTCGGCGCAGCGGGCGGTCTGACGCCGCCGAGAGCCGCGAGGTCGTGAGCTTGGGACGACGTCGTCAGCTGCGGCGCACGACCTCGTCCCTGACTCACGACCTCGCGCGCATCGTCGATGCGCCGGGCGCCGACCCCGAGGTGGCGACCCGGCGGCGCTCGACCGAGGGAGTGCCTGGCCGGCGCGCCCGACGCTGCTCCGGCGCTGGTCAGACCTCGAACGTGTAGCCCAGGCCCGGCTGGGTGAGGATGTGGCGGGGGTGGGCCGGGTCGGCCTCGAGCTTGCGGCGCAGCTGGGCGGAGTAGACGCGCAGGTAGTGGGTCTCGTCGGAGTACCCGGGACCCCAGACCTCCTGGAGCAGCTGCCGACGCCCGACCAGCTTCCCCCGGTTGCGGACGAGGACCTCGAGCATCGACCACTCCGTGGGGGTCAGCCGGACCTCGACGCCGTCGCGCAGCACCCGGGCGCGGGCGAGGTCGATGGTCAGCGCGCCGGCGACGACGACCGCCTCGGACTCGGGATCTCCCGCCGACGACGAACGCCGGACCGCGGCGCGCAGGCGCGCGAGCAGCTCGTTCATGGCGAACGGCTTGGTGACGTAGTCGTCGGCTCCCGCGTCGAGGGCGTCCACCTTGTCCTCGCCGTGCTGGCGCGCGGACAGGACGACGATCGGGACGCGGCTCCAGCCCCGGATCGCGGTGATGACGTCGAGGCCGCTCATGTCCGGCAGGCCGAGGTCGAGCAGGACGACGTCCGGCGCCCGCGACGCCGCGGACGTGATCGCGGAGGCGCCGTCGGCGGCCGTCGCGACGTCCCAGCCGGACGCGCGCAGCGTGATGGCGAGCGCGTGGGCGAGGCCGGGCTCGTCGTCGACGACGAGGACCCGGTTGCCGGTCACGGCGTCGCCCTCTCGTCCGGTCGCGCCGGGGGCGGCGCGTCCGACGCCCGCAAAGCCGTCGCACCCGGGTGCGACGACAACGGGGCATCCGGCGGCGCACCCGGTCGCGACGACGGCGGCGCGTCCGGTGCGGCCGGGGTCTCGGCCAGCGGGACCGTGACGAGCATGGTGAGCCCGCCGCCGGGGGTGTCCTCGGCGGCCACGTCGGCGCCGACCGCCGTCGCCAGTCCGTCCGCGACCGCCAGCCCGAGCCCGAGGCCCGTGCCGGAGGTGTCGCCCAGGCGCTGGAAGGGCGCGAACAGCCGGTCCTTCAGGTCGTCCGGAACGCCCGGCCCCGCATCCGCCACGCGCAGCACCATCCCACGCCCGACCACCGCGGCACTCACCCGGACCGGGGCGTCCGGCGGCGCGTAGCGGACCGCGTTCGAGACGAGGTTGGCCACCACGCGCTCGAGCAGGCCGGGGTCGGTGAGCACGAACGGCAGCTCCTCGGGGAGGTCGAGCACGACGGCGCCGGGCGGGAAGCCCTCGACGGCGAGCGGGACGATCTCGTCGAGGCTTGTCGCGCGCAGGACCGGCCGGACGCTCCCGGTCTGCAGCCGCGACAGGTCGAGCAGGTTGTCGATGAGCCGCTCGAGCCTCGCGGTGGACCCCGCGAGGGTGAGCACGAGGGCCGCGCGGTCGGCCGGGTCGAGCTGGAGCGACAGGCCCTCGACCGACGCGCGGATGGTGGCCAGCGGCGTGCGGAGGTCGTGGGAGACGGCGGTCAGCAGCGCCGTCCGCGTGGCGTCGGCCTGCTCCAGCACGCGTGCCTGCTCGGCCTGCGCCCGGAGCCGCTCGTGCTCGAGCACGACGCCGACCTGCGAGGCGAACGCCTCGAGCACCCGGCGGTCGCTCGCCGGCAGCACCCGGCCGGTGAGCGCGAGCACGCGGTGGTCGTCCACCGTGAGGACGGCGGACGCATCCTCGGGCCGCAGCGCGGGCTCGGCGCCGTCCACCGCCAGCACGTCCCAGCCGGACCCGCGGGCCTGCAGGAGCGCCACGGCCGAGAGCGTGAACGTCTCCCGCAGCCGCGCGACCAGGGCGGCGGCCGTGTCCTGGCCGGACAGCACCGACCGGGACACCGCCGCGAGCGCGGACGCCTCCGCACGCGCCCGGAACGCCTCGGCGGTGCGCCGCGCGGCGAGGTCCACCACCGACGCGACACCCGCCGCGACCAGCACGAACACGGTCAGCGCCAGCGCATTCTCGGGCTCAGCGATGGTCAGGTGTCCCGTGGGCACGGTGAAGAACCAGTTGAGCAGCAGGAACCCGACGAGAGCGCTGACGATCGCCGGCCACAGCCCGCCGACCAGCGCGACGAGCACGGTCAGGGCGAGGAAGAGCATGAGCTCGGTGGGCAGGCTCACCACGTCCCGCATGGCGCTGAGCAGGGCCGTGAGGAGCACGGGGCCGAGCAGCGCGGTGGCCCACCCGGCGACCAGCCGCGACGGGGACAGGGCCGAGCGCCGCGGCCGTCGTCGCGCCCCGCGCGCCTTCTCGTGCGTGACCAGGTGGACGTCGATGACGCCGGCCAGGCGGGCGATCTCGGTGCCGTTTCCCTCCGACAGGGCCTCGCGCCAGCGACTGCGCCGGGACACGCCGACCACGATCATCGTGGCGTTGACGCCGCGCGCGAAGTCGACCACCGCCGACGCCACGTCCTCGCCGACCACCGTGTGGAACGTGCCGCCCAGCGACTCGACCAGCCGCCGTTGCGACGCGATGGCCCCCGGCGGAGCGGACGGCAGCCCGTCGGTGGCCAGCACGTGCACGGCGAGGAGCTCGGAGCCGGCCGCCCGCTGCGCGATCCGTGCCCCGCGGCGCAGCAGCGTGTCCGCCTCAGGACCGCCGGTCACCGCGACGACCACCCGCTCGCGCGCGGGCCAGGGCGTTTCGATGCGGTTGTCGCGCCGGTAGGTGGCCAGCGCGTCGTCCACCCGGTCCGCCAGCCACAGCAGGGCGAGCTCGCGCAGGGCGGTGAGGTTGCCCACCCGGAAGTACTGCGACAGCGACGCGTCGATCTGCTCGGCCCGGTACACGTTGCCGTGCGCGAGCCGGCGCCGCAGGGCCTCCGGCGCCAGGTCGACCAGCTGGATCTGGTCGGCGTCGCGGACCACGTGGTCCGGCACGGTCTCCCGCTGCTTGACGCCGGTGATGGCCTCGACGTCGTCGTTCAGCGACTCCAGGTGCTGCACGTTGACGGTGGTGACCACGTCGATGCCCGCGTCGAGGACGTCCTGCACGTCCTGCCAGCGCTTGGGGTGCGCGCTGCCCGGCATGTTGGTGTGCGCGAGCTCGTCGATCATGATGACCTGCGGCGCCCGGGCGAGGACCGCGTCGACGTCGAGCTCGGTGAACGACGCGTCGCGGTGCACGAGCACCCGCCGCGGCAGCACCTCCAGGCCGTCCAGCTGCGCGGCCGTCGCGGCCCGGCCGTGGTCCTCGACCAGGCCGACGACCACGTCCGTGCCCCGGGCGAGGCGGCGGTGGGCCTCGTCGAGCATCGCGTAGGTCTTGCCGACGCCCGGCGCCGCGCCGAGGTAGACGGTCAGCCGACCCCGCCTCGGTGGCACCTCACCGCTGGTCACGAGCCCATTGTCGGCAGCCCGAGGTCGAGCCGCAGCACGTTCACCCGCGGTTCGCCGAGGAACCCGAGGTCACGGCCGACGGTCAGCCGCTCGACGAGCGCCTCCACCGACGCGACGGGCACCCCGTTCTCGCGCGCGACGCGGGCCGCCTGCAGGTGTGCGTAGGCCTGTCCCGCACGCTGCGTACCGAGGAGGTGGTCCTGACCGACGAGTCCACCCGCAGGATGAGCACGGGCGCGCGGCCCGTCACCTAGACTCCGTCCGTGATCTTCAAGGCGGTGGGCGAGGGCAGGCCCTACCCGGACCACGGGCTGGAGACGGCCAAGCAGTGGGCCGAGGTTCCGCCGCGCCAGGTGCGGCTCGACGAGCTGGTGACGACGAAGCGCACGCTCGACCTCGACGCCCTGCTGGCGGAGGACTCGACGTTCTACGGCGACCTGTTCGCGCACGTCGTCCAGTACCGGGGTGTCATGTACCTCGAGGACGGCCTGCACCGGGCCGTCCGGGCCGCGCTGCACCAGCGCGCGCTGCTCCACGCCCGGGTGCTGGTGATCAAGTGACCGAGCAGGACCGGGGTCGTCAGCTGCGTCGACGGCACATGCACGAGCGGCAGGCCGTCATCTTCGGCGTGCTCCTGGCCGCCCTCGCGCTGGCCGGGCTCGGCGCCGCAGCGGTGTTCACGGGCAGCCTCAACCTGCCGGTGTTCGCGCGGGAGTTCGCCAGCGAGCCCAGCCCGACCGCCACGCAGGACCCGTACCCGTGCCCGCCGGCCGGCGCGATGCCGGTCCCCTACGGCCAGATCACCGTCAAGGTCTACAACGCGACGAACCGCGTCGGGCTCGCCGGCGCGACCGCCGCCAGCCTGGCCGAGCGCGGGTTCGTCATCGGGGCCAAGGAGACCGCCGCCGTCACGTACGACGGCAAGGCGCGCATCATCTTCGGCACCACCGGTGTCGCTCAGGCGTACACGCTGGCCGCCCAGATCGACGGCGCCGTCCTGATCCTCGACCCCCGGGCCGACCCGAGCATCGACCTCGCCCTGGGCGCCGAGTTCGCGGAGCTCAAGCCGGTCGAGACCGTCACGCTCGACCCGGCCGCACCGCTCGTCGCACCCGCCGGTTGCACGCCGTTCGACCAGGTCGTCGCCCCGGCCGCGCCCGCGGCTCCGGCGGAGACCCCCGCGACCGGTTGATCCCTGGCACGCCTGATCTCACAGGTGGCGCGGGCTCGACGCCGCCGACGCGCGGGCTAGCCTGAGGCCCTCGTCCGTTTCGTCGGCCTGGTCGCGGGCCACGTTCCCCGGAGGTCGCGCTGCTCCGCCCCCTGCTGCACCGAATCCTCCACGCCCCGGCCGCGGTCTGGGTCGCCTTCGTCCTGGTGCACGGCTGGCTCGCGCTCGTCGGGCTGGTGCTCATCCCGCAACAGGCGTTCTGGGACCTCGACCTCTACCGCTACTGGATGTGGCTGGGCCTGCACGAGGGCCAGTGGCCCGTGCTGTCCGGGTCGTGGGTGTACCCGGCGGGGGCCATCGTGCCGATGCTCGTCGCCGCGGCCGGCGGGACCGGCGGCGTCTCCGGGTACGCGCCCGCGTGGTCGCTGATGATCACGGTGCTCGACGGCATCGCGCTCGCGGTGCTGCTCCGGGTGCGGCGCCCCGACCGCCCCGACGACGCCCCAACCACGTACGGCGCCTGGTGGTGGCTCGCGTTCCTGCTCCTGCTCGGCCCGGTCGCGATGGGCCGGCTCGACGCCGTCGTCGCCCCGGTGGTCGTCGTCGCGCTCGCCATCGCGCTGCGGCACCCGCGCATCACCTCCGCGCTCCTCACGGCGGCCGCCTGGATCAAGGTCGCGCCCGGCGCCCTGCTGATCGCCCTGTTCTTCGCCGTGAGGCGGCCGTGGCGCAGCGTCGTGGTGCCGGCCGCGATCGTCAGCGCGGTGGTGGTCGGCACCGTCGCCGCCCTCGGTGGCCTCACGCACGTGTCGTCGTTCCTCACGGAGCAGGACGAGCGCGGGCTCCAGATCGAGGCACCGGGCGCGACGCCGTGGCTGGTCGCGGGGCTGTGGGTGCCGTCGATCACGCGCGTGCTCAACCAGGCGATCGTCAGCTGGGAGATCCACGGGCCCGGCACCCAGGGCGTCGCCGACGTGCTGGGCGCGCTGTTCTTCCTGGCGATCGGCGCCGCGGCGCTGCTGCTCTGGTGGCGCCGGGAGCACCTGGGCGAGCGGATGTGGTCGGGCGGGATCGCGCGGACCGAGCTCCTGGTCCGCGGCGCGATGCTGCTGACGCTCGCGATGCTCGTGTTCAACAAGGTGGGCTCGCCGCAGTACATGGGTTGGTTGGCCCCGCCGGTCGCGGTCGCGCTGGCGCTGCGGCTGCCGGGCTGGCGCACGACCGCGTGGATGGTCGCCGGCATCGCCGGGGCGACGCAGGTGGTGTTCCCGTGGCTCTACAGCGAGGTGATCTACGGGGGTCCGGGCGTGACGTTCACGCTGGCGGCCCGCAACATCGCGCTCGTCGTCCTGCTGGTGCACACCGTGGTCGCGCTGGTCCGGCCCGTGCCGCCCGAGGACGGCCTGGACGCTCAGGCAGCGGGCCTGCGCCGCCAGGAGCGGATCACCAGCGCGAGCCCGGCGGCGTAGCCGACGCCCAGCACGCCGAGGTACGGCCCGTAGAACCGTCGCAGCACCGGGTGGCCGATCGCGGCGGCACCCGCGACCGCGGCGCCCATGGCCACCGCACGCGCGCCGCGCGCGCCGGCGGTGTGCACCGCGAGCGGGAGGCGCGGCGTGGCGGCCTCCCCCGCCGCGGCCGCGTACAGCTTCACGGGGACGCCGTTCACGGCCTGCTTCCAGACGCCGCGCGCGCCGACCGCCATGTGCTCCGCGGCCGCCGCTCGCATGCTCGCGGTGGTCAGCGGCGCGGGCGGCCGCATCCCGCGCCGGGTCAGCTCCGCGGTCACCAGCACGCCGGCCACCGAGCCGGCCGTGAGCCAGGCGGCGGCGGGGAGGATCCGGCGCGGGTGCGCGACCCCGACGACGCCCAGGTACATCTCCATGGTGACCGGCCAGCTCACCCCCTCGGCGAACCCCCACGCGGCGGCCCCGACCATGCCGGCGCGGCCGTCCATCGCGCGGTACAGCAGCCGCCAGGTGCGGGACTCGGACGCGGTCGCCGGTCCCTCGGCCAGCAGCGCGTCGAGCTGGTGGACCACGGGCGACATGTCGTCCTCGTTCAGGTCCTCCGGCTGGATCGGGTGCCCGAGCCGCACCTCGACCGGCCCCGGGTGCAGGCGTCCGCCCTTGGGCAGCAGGTCGGCGGTGCCGACGATCGCGACCGGGAGCAGGGGCACGTCGAACTCGCGGGCCAGCCGCACGGCGCCGCTGTGCAGCTCCCCGATCGTCCCGTCCGTGCTGCGCGTGCCCTCGGGGAACACGAGCAGGCTCGAGCCCGTGCCGAGCACCGCCTGCGCGCCCTCGACCAGCCCCGCGTAGCCCCCACCACCCTGGCGGTGCACCGGCACGGCGCCGATGGCGAGCCGGAGCCCGACGCGCATCCACCGCTTGGCGAACCAGTAGTCCTCCGCGGCGACGACCACGGGCTTGTACGGCGCCGGGAAGGCCGCGATGAGCGCCGGGGTGTCGGCGTGCGAGCTGTGGTTGGCGACGATGACCATCGCCTCGTACGGCGCCGAGCCGCGCACCCGGTAGCCGCCGACCAGGTGGAACAGGTTGCGCCAGACCGTGTGCCGCGCGGCGCCGGCCAGGTTGAAGCCGGGTGGCAGGCCGACGCGGCGGTGGGTGGTCACGCGAGGACCGCCGCGAGCGGGAGCACCAGCAGCAGGGAGTCGACCCGGTCCAGCAGCCCGCCGAAGCCGGGCAGCCACGCGCCGGCGTCCTTGACCCCTGCGCGACGCTTCACCATGGACTCCAACAGGTCCCCTCCGACGCTCCCGAGCACCACGGCCACGTACAGCCCGAGCGAGGCGGAATCGAGCACGACCAGCACGATCGCCGCCCCGACGGCGGCTCCGACCATACCGCCGACCGTCTTGTTCGGACTGAGCCGGGAGAGTGGTCGCCGCGCCCACGCGAACCGCCGCAGGAAGGTCCCGCCGCACCACGCGGCGACGTCCGTGGCCGCCGCCGCGAAGCACAGCAGGTACGCGTCGCGGCCGACGATCACCAGGTTGGCCAGGGACCAGCACAGCCAGATCGAGCCGAACGCGGTGAGCGTCGCGCGCTCCAGGCCGCGCTCCGAGTCGCCGGCGAGCAGCGCGGGCACCGCGCACAGCAGGGCCACCAGAGGCACGAGCGCGAGCAGGTCCGGGTCCAGCCAGGCCGCCATCGGGTAGGCGACCGCCAGCACGAGCAGCAGGACGGTCTCGGCGCGCGGCAGCCGCATCATCGCCGCGAACTCGCGCACCGCCTGCAGCGCCAGCAGCGCCGCGAGCACCGCGGTGGGACCGGGGCCCAGCCACATCGGGATGCCGATGACCGGCAGGATCAGCGCCCAGGTGGTCCACCGGCGCCGCAGCTCGGGCTTGCCGGACAGGAACACGGGGATCGCCGCGAGCGCGAGGATGACCACGCTGACCACCAGCAGCCAGACCGCGCGGCCGTCGAGGTCGAGGTGCCAGCCGCCGAGCGTCGTGTGGATCTCGAGCTGGGGGACGTTCACGCGAGCACCGCGTGCACGCGCCGGAGCCGGAGCACGGCCGTCGTGAGCGACCCGACGGCGATCAGCCCCGCCCACAGCCCGAGCAGCGCCGGGAAGGCCGTGGCGACGACGACCACCGCGCACCGCTCTGTCTTGCCCCACGGGCCGCCGTTGAGCCGAGGCGCGCCCGCCCCGGTTCCGGCCAGCGAGGCGAACGTCGGCAGCGTCGCGCAGACCGCGGCGACCAGCACCCAGGTGACCTGCTCGGACCCGTCGGCCAGCACGGCGAGCCCGGCGAACATCAGCAGGTCGCCGGCCCGGTCACCGATCTCGTTGACGACGAAGCCCCACGGCCGCGAGACCCCGCGCGCCCGGGCGACCGCGCCGTCGAGGTTGGCGCCGGCCAGCCGCCCGGCCAGGAGCACGAGCGCCGGCAGCCACCAGCCGAGGGCGATCGCGACCGCCGCCAGCGCCGCGCTGAGCACCCCGAGCCACGTGAACACGTCGGGCGACGTGCCCCGGCGGACGGCCGCCTGGACGAACCGGTCGAGCCGACGGGTGTACCAGGGCTTGAGTGCGTACAGGCCGCGCATGCCGGGACCCTAGCGACTCCCGGGCCCGCCACCGGCGGTTCCCGCGCGCGTTCACCCCAGCTGCGCAGCGACCTCCGACGCGACGAGCTCCAGGTGGTCGAGGTCGTGCAGGTCGAGCACCTGCAGGTACACGCGCGTGATCCCCAGCTCGCGGTAGGAGCCGATGCGGTCGACCACCGCGCTCGGCGTGCCGGCGAACCCGACGGCGCGGACCTCGGAGACGTCCCGACCGATCGCGTCGGCCCGGCGGGCCACCTCGGCGTCGTCGCGACCCGCGCACAGCACCTGCGCGACGGAGAACGTGAGCGACGAGGGGTCGCGGCCGGCGTCCTGGCACGCCGCCCGGACCGTGGCCACGCGGCCCTCGACGTCGGCCGGCGCGGGGAACGACATGTTGAACTCGTTGGCGTACTTGGCCGCGAGCGCCGGCGTCCGCTTCGGCCCGCTGCCGCCGACGATCACCGGGACCCCGGGCCGCGTCGGGTCGAGCGGCGAGAACTGCACGGGCTTGGGCAGCGCCGGAGCGTTCGTCAGCGTGTAGTGCGAGCCCTCGAACCCGTAGTGCGACCCGATCGGCGTCCCCCACAGGCCCGTGATGAGCTCGAGCTGCTCGGTCAGCAGGTCGAACCGCTTCTCCGGGAACGGGATCCCGTACGCAGCGTGCTCCTGCGCGAACCAGCCGGCGCCCAGCCCCAGCTCGACCCGACCGCCGGACATCTGGTCGACCTGCGCGACCTGGATCGCGAGCACGCCGGGGTGCCGGAAGGTGGCCGACGACACCAGCGTCCCCAGCCGGATGCGGCTCGTCTCGCGCGCCAGCCCCGCCAGCGTGGTCCAGGCGTCGGTCGGGCCGGGCAGGCCGTCGCCGTCGCCCATGCGCAGGTAGTGGTCGGACCGGAAGAAGGCGTCGAACCCGAGGTCCTCGGTGGCCTTGGCCACGGCGAGCAGGTCGTCGTAGGAAGCCCCCTGCTGGGGCTCGGTGAAGATGCGCAGATCCATGACGACCACCCTCACACACGACGCTGACGTCCGCAGTCGTGGGGGCCGCGGGGTCGCAGCCGGGCGCCACCACGTGCGACGGTGGACCGGTGAGCGTCCCGTCGTCCCCGCAGTTCCCCGTCATCGTGCCCGGCCGACACCCTGCCGACGAGCCGTTCGCGGTCGCGGACTGGCGCCGGCGGGTCGCGCAGATGTACGCCGACGTCCGGCGGCTCGCCGCCTCGGACCCGGAGGCCGCGCACGGGGTCTGGGTGCAGCGGCGCGACGAGCTGCTCGCCGACCACCCGGCCTCGCCGCTCGACGTCGTCGCCAAGGCGTCGTTCGAGGGCCTCGCCGTCCCGCACTACGACCCCGCGTACCGGTTCGAGTGCGAGGTGCTGCCGGCCACGCACCAGCGGCTCGACGTGGGCACGGGCACGGACGGCGTCGTGCCGTTCGAGCGGATCGGGACGGTCGAGGTGGGCGAGCTCGGCAGCCTGGCGGTCTGGGTGATCCGCGCGTACGCGGGCGGCCTCTTCGTGCCGGTCAAGGATGCGTCGCCCGACACCTACGGCGGCGGGCGCTACCTGCTCGACACCATCAAGGGCGCCGACCTGGGCATGGTCGGGGACCGCCTCGTGGTCGACCTCAACTTCGCGTACAACCCGTCCTGCGCGTACGACCCCGCGTGGACCTGCCCGCTGGCCACCCGTGCCAACACGGTCGCCGTCGAGGTCCCCGTCGGCGAGCGCGTCTTCTCATGAGCGCGCTCACGTCGATGTGGGCCTGGGACAACCCCGTGCCGCCCTCGGTCGACGCCCGCGGCCGCGGCTACGCCCCCGCCGAGCCGGCCGCGCTCGTCGCCTTCTGCCAGGAGCGCGGCGTGCACCGGGTCTTCCTGTCCGCCCCGTGGGCCGCCGACGAGGGCCCGGTGGGCGACTGGTTCCGCGCCGCCACCGCCGCGCTGCAGGCCGTGGGGGTCGCCGTCGGTCCCCTGGGTGGCGACCCCGGTTGGCTCGGTCAGCCGCAGCTCGCGGTGACCTGGGCCCTGACCGCGCTGAGGTCCGGCCCGAGCGACAGCCTCCAGCTCGACGTCGAACCGTGGGCGACCGCGGCGTGGGCGACGGACCGCGAGCGGCTCTGCACGCAGTGGCTCGAGCTCCTCGACGCGGTGCTCGCGGCACTGCCGGCAGGCGTGACGCTCGGCGTCGACACGCCCTGGTGGCTCGCGCACGAGGCGTGGGGCGACGGGACGCTGCTCGACGCCGTCCTGGCGCGGGCGGGCCGGGTCGGGGTCGTCGCGTTCAGCGACCACGCCCGCGGCGCCGACGGGATCATCTCGCTGGCGGCGCCCGCGGTCGTCGCGGCGTCGTCGGCGGGCCGGCCGTTCACCGTCGGCGTGGAGACGGACACCGCCGAGGTCGCGGGCGGCGCGCAGTACACGTTCGTCGACGAGGGGCCCGCGGTCCTCGAGAGCGAGACGGACCGGGTCGCCGCCGCGTTCGAGCAGCTGCCCGGCTACGAGGGCGTCACGGTCGAGCACCACCGCGCCTGGCGGTCGCTGCTCGGCCTCGACTGAGGGTCACACCTGGCAGGTCGGGCACCAGTAGAGCTTGCGGACGGCCATCTCCTCGACCACCACCGGGTTCCCGCTGACCAGGCACGGCTCGCCGGTGCGGTGGTAGACCCAGTGCCGCAGCGTCGGGTCGGTGAGCGCCGCCTCGCGCTCCTGCGCCGAGAGATCCTCGCGCGTGATCATCACGCCGGTCCGGATCCCGTCGGCCAGCAGCACCGCCCAGTCGTCCCACAGGGCGCGCGCCACCTCGGCGGGGACCCGGCGGCCGGGCGTGTGCGGGTCGAGCCGCGCGCGGAACAGCAGCTCGGCGCGGTAGATGTTGCCGATGCCGGCGACCACCGACTGGTCCATGAGCAGCTGGCCGACGGCGACGTTCCGGGAGGTCAGCCGAGCGACCATGACCTCGCCCGCCGCGGCCAGGTCGTCGGTCGACGCCGGGTCGGGTCCCAGCCGCTCGATCGCGGCGGCGGCGCCGGACGGGTCGAGCACCTCGCACGCCGACGGCCCCCGCAGGTCCGCGACGGTCTCGGCCGACGCCAGCCGCACGCGCACCTGGCCGACGGGGTCGGGCGGGAAGGTCGCGACGAGGCCGCCCTCGTCGGCGGGGCTCTCGCGCTCGTCCTCGCCCATCCGGACCGCGCGCCGCAGCCGGGGTGCACCCATGCTGCCGGGCGCGAACGATCCGGGCTCCAGCGGCGTGAGCGATCCGTAGAAGTCCCACGCGCCGTAGAGGCCGAGGTGCACGCGCAGCACGTCCCCGCGCTCGAACGTGCAGAACAGCTGCTTGCCGACGGCATCGGCGGACACCATGACCTGGCCGTCGAGCCGAGCCGCGCCGGCCGCGAACCGGCCCTGCGGCGAGCTCACGGCCAGCGGCCGACCCACCAGGTCCTGGGTCAGCTGGCGGGCGATGCGATGGACGGTATGACCCTCGGGCACGCCCCGAAGGCTAGGCCACCCGCAGCCGCTCCGCCGCCGCGACCGCCGCCTGCGCCGCGGCACCGGCCGCGACCGCCGCGCTCTTCTCGTGCTCCTCGCGCTCGAGCATCTCCTGCTGCGCCCGCGTGGCCGCCTCGAGCACGTCGGTGATCTCGTCGCCCAGCAGCTCGTGGCGCTCGAGCAGCGCGTCCCGGAGCGCCTCGACCAGGTGGCGGTGCCGCGAGAGCAGCCGCCGCACGGTGCTGCGGGCGTCGTCGAGCACGGCCTCCAGCTGCGCACGCGCCTGGGTGTCGCTGAGGACCGCGGATACCAGGTCGTGCGGCGTGGCCGCGAACGAGATGAGGGAGCCGGTCATGCCCGCCGCGCCGACCATCTGCGCGGCGGTGCGCGTGGCCGAGGCCAGGTCTCCGGCCGGCCCGGTGCTGGTCTGCCCGAAGAAGAGCTCCTCGGCCACCCAGCCGCCCATCGCGATCTGGACGAGAGCGCGCAGGTCGTAGTGCGAGTGGGTCCAGACCTCCTCGCAGTCGGTGTGCGCGAGCAGGCCGAGCGCGTCGCCGCGCCGGATGATCGTCAGCACCTCGAGCGTCCGGTTCGGAGCCGCGAGCCAGGCGGTGACCGCGTGCCCGGCCTCGTGCGTGGCGATGAGCACCTGCTCCGCGTGGGTGTACCGGACGGGCTGGCCGATGCCGACCATCTCGGTGATGCGCGCGTGCTCGACGTCCGCGAACGACATCGACAGCGACCCGCGCCGCAGCGCGTTGACCAGCGCCTCGTCCAGCAGGTGCTCGATCATGACCGGCGTCCAGCCGTTCGTGGCGGCGGCGATGCGGTCCCGGACCGTGACGTCGTCGAGCTCCACGTCGGTGGAGCGCTTGGCCAGGAAGTGGTCGACCAGCGCACGCCGGCCCCCGGCGTCCGGCGTCGAGAACGTGAGGCGGCGGTCGAACCGGCCGGGCCGCAGCAGGGCGGGGTCGAGCGAGTCCGCGCGGTTGGTCGCGGCGATCAGCAGGATCGGCGCCTTGACCGGCTTGCGCTGCATGAGCTGGCGGTGCGCGGGCAGGAACAGGTTGGCGCGCGCCAGGAACCAGTTGACGAGCTTGTCGGTCGACGTCGGCTCGTCGAACGACTGCATCTGCACCAGCAGCTCGTTGACCACGCCGCCGGTGCCCTCGCTGATCACCGCGTTGGTCACCGTGCGCGGGATCGGGAAGGCGTCGAACGGGCTGAGGGCCGTCGCCGCCGACGCCATGCCGCCGCGGCGGATCGCGATGGCGTCGATCTCCTCGATGAACCCGATCGCGCCGCCCTCGGTCCTGGCCGCCTTGCGCAGCGCCTTGAAGTACGCGCGGATCTTCTTCGCCGTGGCGCCGTAGTACATCGACTGGAACGACGTCGCCGACACGAAGAGGAACGGGACGCCTGCCTCGGCCGCCATCGCCTTGGCCGTCATCGTCTTGCCCGTGCCGGGCAGCCCCTCGAACAGCAGGCCGCGCCGCGGGGTGCCGCCCATCTGCTCGGCGAACTGGCGGTGGGTCTGGAAGAGGTCGATCGACCGGCGCACGTCCTCCTTGACGGGGTCGATGCCGATGACGTCGTCGAGCCGGACGTCCACCTGCTCGGGCCTGTACACCACGTGCGGCGACCGGGCGGACCCCATCTGGGTCCCGACGAGCAGGAGCAGCAGCGCCGCGAAGAACAGCACCGGGACCAGGACCAGCGGGTCGATGGTCGGCATCGGCGGCACGAGCGGCCGGTTCATGAAGGCCGTGATGATCACGTACGCCTGGAGGGCGAACAGGACCGCGGCCATCCGGTAGACGCGCCGGCGACGGATCCGGTCCCGCTCCCGTGCGATGTCGTGCGCGCCCCGTCGGATGGGGGAGATGATCTCGTCGGCCACAGGCGTGCCTTTCCCTCGGCGCCTGGGATCAGACGACGCTGCGTCGCGGGAGGTGCGATCTGGCCATCGTGGGCCCGACCGGGTGAGTCGGCAAGATCGGACATATCGGACCACCCGAACGGTCCAACGCTCACCCGTCCGAGCGCAGCGTCCTGCGGAGGGTCTCGACCTCCACGTCGCCCAGCCCGAGCCCGTCGCGCAGGTAGGCGTCGAACGTCCCGAACCGCTCGTGCAGCTGGTCGAGCGCGGCCTGCAGGTACTCCGCGCGCACCTCCAGCAGCGGCCGCAGGAGCTCGGGGTCGCCGCCGGCCGACGCCAGCTGCTGCAGGAGCGGCGCGAACGTCTCTCGGACCGCCGGGTTGACCGCGAGGAACTCGTCCATCGCGCCCGCCTCGTCGACGCCCGCCGCGAGCAGCAGGATCGTCGCGGCCCACCCGGTGCGGTCCTTGCCCGCGGTGCAGTGGAAGAGCACGGGCGTGCGGGTGGGGTCGACGACCGTCCGCACGAACGCCGCGTACGCGGTCCTGGCGGTGTCGCCGACGACGAGGTGCCGGTAGACGGCGACCATCTGCCCGGCGAGGTCGAGCTGGGCCAGCGCGTCGAAGCCGCCGCCGCCCAGCAGCTCCGGCAGCTGGGCGGCCGCACCGCTCGGCAGGTCCGCGAGCGCGTCGAGCACGAGCAGCGTCGCCCCCGCGGGCAGCTGGTCCGGCCGACCCGACCGCTCGTCCTGCGTGCGGAGGTCGACCACGGTGCGGATCGCAAGACTCGCCAGCGACGGGTCCGTCGCGACCGCGGTGTCCGCGAGCTCGGCCGACCGGTAGGCCACCCCCGTCGCGACCGTGCCGCCGTCGGCGGTCGGACGCCCGCCGATGTCGCGCAGGTTGGTCACGGCGGGCGAGAGCAGGATGTGCGCGTCGATGGTCACGACGAGCAGCCTGCCGGAGCGTGCCGCAGGCGCGCCACCTGCAGCCGCAGGTAGTCCCGCTCCGCCAGGCTCGTGGTCCCCCGGGACGCCGCGAGCAGCTGCTCGGCGGCCTCGTCCGGCCGGCCCGCCCGCTCGAGCAGGTGACCGCGCACCGCGGCGAGGCGGTGGTGACCCGCGAGCGGCCCGTCGAGCTGGTCCAGCAGCGCGAGGCCGGCCTCCGGGCCGTGGACCATCGCCAGGGCGACCGCCCGGTTCAGGGTCACCATCGGGTTGCCGGTCATGCGCTCGAGCAGGCCGTACAGGGCCAGCAGCTGGGGCCAGTCGGTCTCGTCGGCGGTCGGCGCCTCGTCGTGCACCGCCGCGATCGCGGCCTGCAGCTGGTACTCGCCGACCGTGCCGCGCGCCAAGGCCCCCTCGACCAGCGCCACGCCCTCGTCGATCATCGCGCGGTCCCACCGGCTCCGGTCCTGGTCCGGGAGCGCGACGAGCTCGCCGTGCGGGCCGGTGCGCGCGGGGCGGCGGGCGTCGGTGAGGAGCACGAGCGCGAGCAGGCCGGCCACCTCGGCGTCGTCGGGGAGGCTCGCGTGCAGGTCACGGGTCAGCCGCAGCGCCTCGACGGCCAGGTCGGCGCGGGCGACCGCCGTCCCCGTGCTGCTGGCGTAGCCCTCGTTGAACATCAGGTACAGGACGCGGAGCACGGCCCGCAGCCGCGCGGGATAGTCGTCCGCCGACGGCATCCGGAACGGGCCGGCCAGCTCCCGCAGCGTCCGGCGCGCCCGGCTGAGCCGCTGGGCCATCGTCGGCTCCGGCACCACGAACGCCCGCGCGATCTCGGCCGTGGTCAGCCCGCCGACCGAGCGCAGCGTGAGGGCGATCGCCGACGGAGCGCTGAGCGCGGGGTGGCAGCAGCCGAAGAGCAGGAGCAGCGAGTCGTCGGCCTGGAGCGCGCCGCCCGCCAGGTCCATGGTGGCGACGAGCTCCTCGCGCCGCCGCCGGGCGTCCTCGCTGCGGTAGCGGTCCACCAGCTTGTTGTTGCCGACCACGACGAGCCACGCGTGCGGGTTGTCGGGCACGCCGCGCTCGGGCCACTGGGTGGTGGCGGCCAGCAGCGCCTCCTGCAGGGCGTCCTCGGCATCCGCGAGGTCCCCGGACCGCCGGACCAGCACGCCGAGGACCTGCGGCGCGAGCGCGCGCAGCAGGTCGTCCACGGTCGGGGCGGGCGGGTCAGTCAGGGTCCGGCGCATTCATCAGGGCGCGGACCTCGAACTCCTGCCGCAGCGGCACGCCGCCCGGCCCCGGGGCGGCCGACGCCTGCGCGGCGATCGCGATGGCCCGGGCCTCGTCCTCCACGTCGACCAGCCAGTAGCCCGCGAGGAACTCCTTCGACTCGGCGAACGGGCCGTCGACCACCTCGGGGGCGGACACGCCGTCCGACCGCACGAACTTCGCGGTGTCCGGCCACGCCAGCCCCTGGCCGTCGACGAGCTCGCCGGCGGCCACCAGCTCGGCGCCCAGGTCGTGCTGGAACTGGATGTGTCGCCGGACGTCCTCGGGCGCCCAGGTGTCGATCGACGGGACGCCCTCGAGGTAGTACTTCATCATCAGCAGGTACTTCACGGTGCGCTCCCGTTGATCTCGTGGCCCCCAGCGGGCTCCCGTCCACTGGTCGGAGCCGGTCGCACGTTCTCGACACGCATCCTTGCGGTTCCCGCCGCTGTCCGTCATTCGGGATTCTCCGGAGAAGCCCTTGCCGGGCCGCCGCCCGTTGCTACAACTCCGCCCAGGTCACGAGCACCAGCGCGAAGCCCCGGCTCGCTGGTCAGCAACCCCTCCACGACGGGGTGCTCCGGGAGATGACCCGGCCGTACCGACCGGTGCGGCAAGCGTGCAGCGAGAAGGAGCTCCACCGTGGTCCACCAGCCTGCCCCCTCCGTCGTCGCCCTCGTGGGCAACCCGAGGCCGGGGTCGCGCACCCTGGCCACCGCCGTGCAGGTGGCGGACCGGCTCGCCGAGGGCGCGGACGTCACGACGGTCGACCTCGCCACGATCGGCCACCAGCTCTTCACGGCCGACCGCTCGCTCCTCGACCCCGCGCTCGCGACGGTCGCGTCCGCGCGCCTGCTCGTCGTCGCCACGCCCGTGTACAAGGCGACCTACACCGGGCTGCTCAAGTCGTTCCTCGACCTCTACGGCCCCGACGGCCTGGCCGGCGTGGTCGCCGTGCCGCTCGTGGTCTCGGGCGGTCCGGCGCACCTGCTCGCCGGCGAGGTGCACCTGCGACCGCTGCTCGTCGAGCTCGGGGCCACCGTCCCCACCCGCGCGCTCGCCCTCACGGAGGCCGACCTCGCGGACCTGGACCCGGCGATCGACCGCTGGCTCGAGCGCGCGTTCGCTCCCCTGCGCGCCGCCCTCGACCCGGCCGTCGTGTCCGCATGACCGCCGAGATCCTCCGCGTGCTCGACGCCGACCTCGCGGAGCAGGACGAGCCGCAGCTGAGCCCCCAGGCCTACAAGGACGTGTTCCGCCGGCACCCCGCCGGCGTCGCCGTCGTCACCCTGCTCGACGACGAGGCGCGGCCCGTCGGGTTCACGGCCACCTCGGTCATCTCCGTCTCGGCCGAGCCGCCCCTGCTCGCGTTCTCGCTGGCGTCGACGTCCTCGTCGTGGCCCGCCCTGTCCCGAGCGCGCACCCTGGCGATCAGCTTCCTGTCCGCCGCCCAGGACGACGTGTCGGCACGGTTCGCGACCAGCGGCATCGACCGGTTCGCCGCCGGCGGCTGGACCGCGTTGGAGACGGGCGAGCCCGTCATCGACGAGGCCGTGTCCTGGCTGCGCGGGCGCGTCGTGCAGCGGGTGCCCGTCGGCGGGTCGTACCTCGTCTCGGTCCGGGCCCTGGAGCACGGCATCGCCGACGACGCCCTCCCGCTCGTCTACCACGACCGCACGTACCACCGGATCGGCGACCACACGGCCGTCTGAGCACCCGACCGCACACCCCGGCGCCCCGGCGCCGGGGTGTGCGCCGTGCCGCGCGGCACCGTCCTTCACAGACCCGCCCTCGCGCCTCCCCGCACCGGAGCGCTCGCGATGGGTTCAGGGATGGGTGCAGCATCCGTGGCCCTGGGGCCTACGAGTCCTGCACCCATCCCTGCATCGACCCCGCCGGCGCACCCTTGCGAGCCCGTCAGCGTCGCTCGGCTGCCTGGGTGGTCCGTGCGAACCGAGCGCGGGCTCCGTCTCGGTCAGGCGCGCGAGGTCGTGCGGGACGAGGCGCCGGCGCCGACCAGCTCGTCGTCGCCGAGGCCCCAGGCGCGGGCGAGCAGCTCGTACGAGCGGGCCGTGTCCGCGGGGTCGTGCGTGATCGTGGTGATGAGCAGCTCGTCGGCGGCGGTCGCGCGCACCAGGGCGTCCAGGCCGCGGGCCACCGACTCCGGGTCGCCGACCAGCCGCGTGTCGATCCGGTCCCGCAGCAGCGCGCGCTCCGACTCGTCGCGGAGCTCCCACGGCGTCGTCCTGCCCGGCCGCGGGTACGGGATCGCGCTCGCGCCGCTGCGGATCGAGAGCACCCACTCCGCGAACGGGTCGGCCAGCTCGGCCGCCCGGGAGGACGTCTCCGCGACGAGCACGTCGGCCGAGACGACGACGTACGGCGCCGCGAGCACGCCGGGCGTGAAGGCGTCGCGGTACGCCGCGACGGTCTCCAGCACGGTCGCCGGGCTCACGTGGTAGTTCGCCGCGAGCGGCAGGCCGAGCTCACCGGCCACCCGCGCGCTCTCCCCCGCGCTGGACGCGAGCACCCACAGGTCGAGCTCCGAGCCCTCGACCGCGGGGCTGGCGACTGCCCGCTCGCCGGCGCGGGCGGTCCCCGCCTGCAGCGCGAGGACGGTGGCCAGCTCGTCCCGGAACGGCCCCGGCGTGCGGCCCGCGGAGAGGAACTGCTGCTGCGCGACGAAGCGCGCGCGGAGGTCGGGGTCGGCGAACGTGAAGGGCGGCGCGGCGGGCACGAGCAGCCCGTCGACCACGCGTGCCTCCGTCGATGTCGCGGGCACCCGACCGGTCGTCGGGGCCGACGCGTCCGGGACCGACGCCGGACCGGCGGCCGGCGCGTCGGGCGTCGGCGCCGCGTCCGAACCGGAGGCGCCCTTGCTCGGCGGCGGGAACGACGCCCGGCCCAGCCCGAGGTCCACGCGACCGGGATGCAGCGCGGCGACGGTCCCGAACTGCTCGGCCGCGACGACCGGGCTGGTGGAGCCGAGCAGCACGGCGGCGGACCCGACCCGGATGGTCGACGTCGCCGAGGCCGCGAGCGCGGCGAGCACGCCCGGCGCGCTGGAGGCCACACCCGGCGCCAGGTGGTGCTCGGCGAACCAGACGCGCCGGTACCCCAGCCGCTCGACCAGCTGCGCGCGCTCGACGGCAGACCGCAGGGCGAGGGCGCCGCTGCTGCCGGCGGGCACGGGGGCGAGGTCGAGCACGGACAGGGGCACGGTACGGCGGGTCATCGGGTCTCCTGCAGGGCGGGGCGGGACAGGTGGAAGGCGGCGTGCGACGCGCGCACAGGGTCGTCGACCCGCTCCTCGGCCAGGTCGGCGAGCACGCGACCGATGGCGGGCGCGAACTTGAAGCCGTGGCCGGAGAAGCCGGCGGCTACCACCAGCGGTCCGCGGCGGTCCAGGACGAAGTCGTGGTCGGGGGTCGTGGTGTACGTGCACGAGATGGGGTGCGGCGCGGTGGGGTCGACGCCGGGCAGCCACCGGGCCGCGTACTCCTGGAGGAGCGCGAGCTGCGCGGGCTCGGCGGTGAACGTGCGGTGGTCGGGGTCGGTCACGGGTCCGACGGCGTGGAACCCGACCTTGATGCCCTCGCCGGGCGTGCCGAGCCCGTAGGTGCCGCTCGGCCACGGGTGCTCCCCCAGCGGCCGGTGCGTGAAGCTCGGCCAGTCGTCGGGCGTCCCGGACCGCAGCTCGAAGTGCGCGGGCTGCTCCTGCGTGACGACGAGCGGCGGCGCCTCGGCACCGAGCAACGTGGACGTCCACGCGCCGGCGGCCAGCACGACGCTCCGGGCGCGCCAGGCACCCTCGGCCGTCTCGACGAGCACGCCGTCGGCCCCCGGCGTCACCGACAGCACCCGCACCCCGTGCCGGACGTCGGCGCCGAGCGACGCGGCAGCGGACTGCAGCGCCTCGACGGCCAGGTCGGCGTTCAGCCGACCTGCGGTCTGCGTCTCGTGCAGCACGGTCCCCTCGAACAGCAGGCCGGGCCAGCGCTCGTGCGCGGCCCCGGGCGTGAGCAGCTCGTGCGGGACACCGCGCGCGACGAACGCGTCGAGCACCCCGGGCGACGGCTCGCCGTGGCTCACGCCGCCGGTCAGGGTCAGCACGCCGGGGAACGCGCGCCACAGCTCCAGCGCCTCGGCCGCGAGGTCCAGGTACTCGGGCCGGTCGTAGGTCTGCCGGTAGATCCGCGACGCCCCGTGGGAGGCGCCGAACACGTGCCCGGGCGCGAACCGCTCGAGCAGCAGCACGTCGCGGCCGCGGTCGGCGAGGTGCCACGCGGCGGCGGAGCCCATCACGCCACCTCCGACGACCAGGTGATCGACGACCTGCACGGGTACCTCCAGCCAGGGGGACGAAAACTGGTGGCCGGCCGGGCGTCCCCCGACCCCGACCGGCCACCGCGGAGACCCTGCGGACTGCAGGGGCATCCGGTCTGAGGGGTCAGCTCGTCTTGGGCAGACCCGGCGGGTTGGTCTCCGGCTTCTCGATCGCCTCGGCCGAGAGGCCCCAGCGGTCGAGGACCTCGGCGTAGGTGCCGTCGTCGAACGCGTGCTGCAGGGCGGCCGTCACGGCCGGTGCGAGGTCGGACCCCTTGAGCGTGGCCACGGCGATCTGCGCCGTCAACGGCCAGCCGCCGTTGAGCGTGCCGACCACCTTGAACTGGTCGGGCGCGGTCGCCGCGCTGTACGCGAGGCTCGCGTTCGGGCCGACGTACGTGTCGAGCCGGCCGGACTGCACGGCCAGCAGCACGTCGGAGTAGTTCTCGTAGTACTCCGGCTCGCCGCCCTTGATCGGCTCGAGGCCCTTGTCGATGTTCTCCTGGTTCCAGGCCAGCAGGATCTTCTCCTGGTTGGTGCCGGAGCCGACGCCCACCGTCAGGCCCGCGATGTCCTTGGGCTCCTTGATCTCCTTCACTTTGCTCGACGCGCTGGTCAGCCAGCCGAGCTGGTCGTTGCGGTACGACGAGAAGTCGTAGAGCTCCTTGCGCTCCTCGGTCACCGTGACGTTGGAGATCACCGCGTCGACGTCGCCGGACTGCAGGGCGAGCGGCCAGTCGGCCCACGCCTTGACCTCGAGCTCGAGCTTGAGCCCGAGGGCGTCGGCCACCAGCTGCGCGATGTCGGTCTCGTTGCCGATCGGCGTCTTCTCGTCGTCGGCGAGGAAGCCGAGCGGCGGCAGCCCGCCAGCCGTCGTCGAGACCTTGAGGACACCCGACTCCTTGACGTCGGCCGGCAGCAGCGCGATCGCGTCCTCGGACTTGGTCGTGCGGATCCGGTCCTGGTCGGGGCTGGTGCTGATCTCGAGACCGGCTGCGCTCGCCTCGGGGGAGGCGGCGTCGGCGGCATCGGTGTCCGCGGAGGCCGGTCCGGCGCACGCGGCGAGCGCCAGCAGGGGCACGAAGGCCAGTGCGCTCACAGCACGTCGGAAGGTCGTGGTCACGGGGATCTCTCTCTCGGTCGGGAGCGCAGGGGCGCGCTCGGCACGCCGTCCGCAGGGTGCGGGCGACGACGAACTGGGGGTGTCAGAGCACCTTGTCGAGGAAGGCGCGGGTGCGGGGGTGCTGCGGGTGGTCCAGGACCTGCTTCGGGGTGCCCTGCTCGAGCACCTGGCCGCCGTCGATGAACACGACGCTCGTGGCGACCTCGCGGGCGAACCCGATCTCGTGGGTGACGACGATGAGCGTGGTGCCCGTCGCCGCGAGGTCCCGGATGACGTCGAGGACCTCCCCGACCAGCTCGGGGTCGAGCGCGGACGTCGGCTCGTCGAAGAGCACGACCGCCGGCTTGACCGCGAGCGCCCGGGCGATCGCGACGCGCTGCTGCTGACCGCCGGACAGCTGCCGCGGGTAGGCGTCGGCCTTGTCCGACAGCCCCACCCGGGCGAGCAGCTCCCGCGCCTCGGCCTCGACCTCGCCGCGCGGCCGCTTCTGCGCCGAGATCGGCGCCTCGACCACGTTCTCCAGCGCGGTGAGGTGCGGGAACAGGTTGAAGTTCTGGAACACGAACCCGATGCGGGTCCGCTGCGCGAGGACGTCCTTCTCCTTGAGCTCCTGCAGCGCGCCGTCCGCACGACGCCGGTAGCCGATGAGGTCGCCGTCCACGGAGATGGACCCGCGGTCGACCTTCTCCAGGTGGTTGATGGCCCGCAGCAGCGTCGACTTGCCCGACCCCGACGGCCCGAGGATGACGGTGACCTCGCCCGGCTGGACCGTCAGGTCCACTCCGTCGAGCACCTCGAGCGTGCCGTAGGCCTTGTGCACGCCCCGCACCTCGACGAGTCCCGCGGCGGCCATCAGAGGCTCCCGTCGCTGCTGGTGCGGACGAGGACGGAGCGCGCCTGGCGCCCGTAGCCCGGTGGCAGGTCGCTCGGCAGCGGCCGGCCGCTCACCCGGGACCACCCGATCCCCACGCTCCAGCGGGCCCGCTGCAGCGGTGTCGGCGGCAGCTGCCGCAGCGCGCCCTTCGCGTAGTGCCGCTCGACGTAGTACTGGACGACGGTGATCACGGTGGTGACGACGAGGTACCAGATGCCCGCGACGATGAGCAGCGGCACCACCCGCTGGTTGCGGCCGTAGATGACGCCGACGATGTAGAACAGCTCGCCGTACGCCAGCACGTAGACCACCGAGGTGCCCTTGACCAGGCCGATGATCTCGTTCACGGCCGTCGGCACGATGGTGCGCATGGCCTGCGGCAGGATGATCCGGCGCTGCTGGCGGGACCGCGGCAGCCCGAGCGCGGCGGCCGCCTCGTGCTGGCCCTGGTCGACGCCGAGGATGCCTCCGCGGACGATCTCGGCCGCGTACGCGGCCTGCGACAGCCCGAGCCCGAGCACCGCGGCGCCGAACTTGTCGATGACGTCGAGCGTGTCGAACCCGACGAACGAGGGCCCGAACGGCACCCCGAGCGTGAGGGTCGGGTACAGGTACGCGAGGTTGTACCAGAGCAGCAGCTGCAGGATCAGCGGCACGGACCGGAACACCCAGATGTAGGCCCACGACACCGACCGCAGCAGGGGGGAGCGGGACAGCCGCATGAGCGCGAGCACGGCGCCCAGCCCGAACCCGACCACGGCCGAGGCGGCGGTCAGCCGCAGCGTGCCCCAGAGGCCGTCGAGCACGGACGGCCAGGTGAGGTACTGCCAGACGACGGACCACTCCCAGCGGGGGTTGGTCACCAGCGAGCTGATGACCATCGCGACCAGGACGGCCACGACGGCCGTGGCGATCCAGCGGCCGGGGTGGCGGGCCGCGACGACGCGGGGCTCGTCGGCAGGTTCGCGGACGGGTGGGGGGGACAGGACGAGGGACTCGTCCTGGTGCAGATAGGCGGTGGACACGGTCACTCCGGGGAGGTGGGAGACGGACGGGACGGGGGCGGGTCCGTACAGAGCCACTTCTCGAACGCGAGCGGCCCGATGTCCTCCGGCTCCGCGGTGGTGTCGAACAGGGGCGTGAAGCCGGTCGCGAGGTAGAGCGCGGCGGCCTCGGGCTGGCGCGGCCCGGTGGTGAGGTAGAGCCGCTGGTAGCCGGCGGCCACCGCGCGGGCCTCGAGCTCGGCGAGCACCCGGCGCGAGAGCCCGCGACGGCGGTGCGCCGAGCTGGTCCAGATCCGCTTGTACTCGGCGGTCCGCACGGTCGGCAGCCCGTCGGCGTCGCGCGTCCCGGGACGGGTCAGCCGGGCGGCGTCCCCCAGCTCGGGCTCGGCGCGCAGCCGGTACGCGCCGCCGGCGACGGCCACGCCGTCCTCGAGCAGGAGGATCAGGTCTCCGTCGGGCGCCGCGAACTGGTGGGCCGGGTAGCGCTCGAGCTCCTGGCGCAGGGCGTCGACGCCGAAGTGGTCTCCGTAGCGCGACGAGTACTCGTGCGCGAGCTCGTCCAGCAGGGGCCGGACCTCGTCGTCGAGCAGGCCGAACGAGCCGACGGTGAGCTCCGTCCTGGCAGCGGTCGTCGTCATGTCAGGCCGTCGCGGCGTAGCGGGCGGCGGCGAGCGGGAGGCCCAGCGTGTCGCGCAGCGTGGTGCCCGGGTAGGCGGCGCGGAAGCGGTCGGCCGCACGCAGCAGGGGCACGACGCCGTCGACGAGGGCCGGCAGGTCGGTGTGCACCGACGCCGGACGCACGACGAACCCGTCGGCGATCTCGTCGTCCACCCAGGTGGAGACCAGCTCCGCGAAGCCCGCGGTGGTGCCGACGAACGACAGGGTGCCGGTGTCGACGCCGTCGAGGTCGGCGAGCAGCTCGTGCCGGGCCTGGGCGCTCGCCCGGTCCGGTCCGACGACGAGGTGGGCGTCCACCAGCACCCGGACGTCCCGCGGGTCCCGGCCGGCCGCGGCGACGGCGGCCAGCACGCGCACCCGCGCCTGCGCGGCCTCGTCGGGACCCGTCGCCCGGACCCGCACGACGTCCGCGTGCCGCCCGGCGAGCTCGAGCGAGGCGGCCGTGCCGGCCCGCACGACGACCGGCGGACGCCCCTGCGGCGGGCGCGACGCGGCGGCGGCGGGCTTCGGCGCGAAGTGCACCCMGTCGTGCGCGACGAACCGGGGCCGCGCCGACGGTGCGACCGCGTCGTCGCCACGGTCCCAGTGCCGCCCGACCACCCCGGCCGCCTCCGACGCAGCCGCGACCGCCGACTGCTCGACCGCGACAGACCGCGGGCCGGCCGTCGGCACGTCGTCGATCCGCGTGTCCCAGCCGATCTGCCAGCCGGCGCGGCCGTCGCTCACCTGGTCGATGGTCGCGATCGCCTTCGCCACGTGGGCCGGCGCGGTGTGGGTGGTGCCGACGGTGGACACGAGCCCGATGCCGGACGTGCGGGGCGCGAGCCGGGCCGCGACGAGCGCCGCGTCGAGCCGGCCCTGCAGGGTGGTGTTCCGGCTGGGACGCAGCGCGAAGTCGTCGTCGAAGACCACGAAGTCGAGCGCTCCGCGCTGGGCGACGGCCACCAGCTCGAGCAGGCGGGCGGCGTCGAACAGCCGCTGGCCCTGCGAGCCGTGGTCGCGCCAGGCGGCGGCGTGGGCGCCGGTGTCGCTGAGATCGATGCCGAGATGGGCGTGACGGGACATGGGTGATCCGTTCGGGGTGCTGGTTCAGGGCGCGCCTCGCCGAGCGCCGGGCGCGTCGGGGTACGCGTCGCGCGCCCCGGTCGCGGGGCGTGCGGAGGGGTGGGTCAGCCGGTCAGCGGCGACAGAGGGCCGGACAGGAACGCGTCAGCATCGAACGGGCGGTGGTCCCGGTCGCGTCCATGGTCCGTCCTCTCGTCCCGGCGGCTGCCGGGGCTCGCATGTTGTCGACGGCGGCACCGGACCACCGTGACCAGGTCCTCACCCGGGGCACCCCGCCACGCGGAGGGTTGCCATCCAGCTAGCCGGGGCTTCGCACTGGAAATCTTGACCTTATTGGTAGGGAATTTAGACAGGGTCCGCGTGACCGTCAAACACCCGACCACATCGTGAGATCCGACGTCCGACAATCGGGCGCTTTGCGGGATCCCGCGACGGGGGCGCACGATGACCTCTCGGGACGGTGTCCCTCGGGCGGAGGTGGGGGCGCGTGACACGCACGACGCTCGGCGCCCTCGTCACGACCGCGGTGCTCGTCCTGGCCGGAGGATGCTCGGCCGCCCCGGCCGAGATCCCCCCGGCGCCCGTGGTTGTCGCCGCCCCGGTGACGGTCGCGAAGGCGGCCGCCCCCGCGGTGGCCGTGCCGCCGCCCGCCGACCTCTCCGCCCTGCCGGTCACCGACCCCCTGCACGTCGTGGCCGGGCTGCCCGGCACGGACGGGCTCACGCAGCGCGCCAGCGACGACCCGGCGCTCGGCCGGTGGCAGACCGCCGTCGTCGTCCGCGACACGGCCGCGCGCGTGGCACCCGCCGGCGCGGCCGTGGGCGTCGTGCCGGCCCTCACCCTCTCGGTCCGCACCACGCTGCCCGTGATCGACCAGCGGGGGCGGTGGTTGCGCGTCATGCTCGCCACGCGCGGCGCCCTGCCCAGCCAGGACCCGTCCCAGGTCAACGACCGCAGCGCGTGGATCGACTCGGCCGACACCGAGGCGGCGGGCACCAGCTGGACCGTCCAGGTCGACACGACCGCGCAGACGATCACGGTCGACGACGGCACCACGACCCGGGTCCTCCCGGTGAAGGCGACGGGCAGCCCCGACAAGCCGACCCCGCACGTGCCCGCGTTCCTGGTGGGCACGCGCTGGCTGGAACCGGGTACCACCACGCCGCGCGTCCTGCTCCTGTCGACCCAGAGCGAGACCATGGACGACTACGACAAGAAGACGCACACATCGGCCACGGCCATCCACACGACGACGCTGCGCGGCACGGGCGCCGTCTCCAACGGCTGCGTCCGGGTGGCCGACGACGTCCTCGACGTCCTCTGGCAGGCACCGGCCGGGACGGTCGTGACGACGGTCGGCTGAGCGGTTCGACGGGCGGACCCGCCGCCGCGCCCCTAACCTCCGGGGATGCGTCCGCTCCCGCTCCGCCGCCGTGCACTGGTGCGCGCCGCGCTGTTCGGGATCGCGTTCACGGTCCCCGTCGCCGTGCTCGCCTACTTTGTGCGCGCGCAGGTCGACGACGTGCTGCGCCTCGACCGGCAGGCGATCGAGGCCGCGACCGACTTCACGCGCGCGCACCCCGGCCTCGAGCAGGCGCTGGTCGCCTGGCAGCAGATCTTCCAGGCCAAGTGGGTGAACCTGGCCGCCACGCTGGTCTGCGTCTGGGTGTGGCGCCGCCACGGCCTGACCACGCGAGCGCTGTGGGCGTTCCTCACGATCATGGCCGCCTGGGCGGTGCAGCTGGGCGCCAAGGGGCTGGTGCAGCGGGCGCGGCCGGTGGTCGAGGACGCCCTGGAGCACGCCCCCGGGTCGAGCTTCCCGTCCGGCCACGCGACCAACACGGCCGCCGTCGCCCTGACGCTGACCCTGCTGGTCTGGCCCCTGCTCGGGCGTCGCGGGCGGATCGTCGTCCCCGCCGTCGCCGCCACCTGCACCCTGCTCACCGGGCTGGACCGCGTGCTGCTCGGCGTGCACTACCCCTCCGACGTCGTCGCAGGGTTCGCGCTCGGGACGGCCCTCGCCGGCGCGTCCTACCTGGGCTACAGCGGCTGGTCCGCGACGCCCCCCGACCCGGAGACGTGATGCACACCTTCCTGCACCGTTACGAGCTCGACACCTCCGCGCCCACGCGCAAGGAGGCCCTGCGCGACTTCGCCGTGCGCGTGCTGACGCCCGCGGTCGGCCTCTGGGTGGTCGTCGTCGGCATCGGCTTCCTCATCACGGGGCCGCTGGGCGGCTTCCCTCGCGAGGCGGCGGTCAACCGCTGGTTCGAGTCCGTCCGCACGCCCGCGCTCAACTCCGTCACGGCGGTCCTGTCGGGGATCGGCACTACGGAGTTCATCATCGGCGCCTGCGTGCTCTTCGTCGGGCTGTTCTGGTGGCGCACGAAGCAGTGGTGGCTGGCGATCGTCCCCGCGCAGGCCATCGCGGTGCAGGCCCTGGTCTTCATGACCGCCGCGCTGGTGGTCGGCCGCGAGCGCCCCGAGGTCGAGCACCTCGACGACTCCCCGCCCACCTCGGCGTACCCGAGCGGGCACACGGGCGCGTCCACGGCGTTCTACGTGACCCTCGCGATGGTGGCCCAGCGGATCGGCAACCCGGTCGCGCGCGCCGTCGTGACGGTGCTGTGCCTGCTCGTTCCCGTGGCCGTCGGCACCGCCCGGCTGTACCGCGGGATGCACGCCCCGACCGACGTCCTCATGGGCGCGCTGAACGGTCTGGTCTGCGCGTTCCTCGCCTGGAACTACCTGCGGCGGGACGTGTCCGGGACGGGCGCGGGCGCCGGCTCGGAGCGCGCGCGGGCCACCCAGAGCTGACGCGCCGGGCGCGGCGCACGACGACCCGTCGGCGCACGCGGCAAAATGTGAGCGTTAACAAATCGTGATCTCGGGGTCTTGACCGATCCGTACCGACCTGTGCTTAATCGTTGCCTACCGGGTGATGTATCGATACACCATCGGGGTTCGACGACGAACCGGGCGGGAGGTGCGCGATGTGGCGACGACCGATCTCAGCGCGTGCTCTCGCGCAGGACGAGCCGCGGCGTGGGCATGACGACCTGCGGCTCCACGGGGTCCGTGGCGGCGATGCGGCGCACCAGCAGCTCCACGATGGCGTCGGCCATGGCGTCGTTGTCGGGCTCGACCGACGAGAGGCGGGGCACCGAGAACTCGCTCTCGTCGACGTTGTCGAAGCCGACCACCTGCACGTCTCCGGGCACCGACCGGCCCAGGTCGGCCAGCCCGCGCAGCACGCCGAAGCCCACGACGTCGGTGACGGCCAGGATGCCGTCCACGTCCGGCCGCTCGGCCAGCAGCCGGTGCACCGCCTCGCGGGCCGCGCCCATGTCCAGCTCGTCCAGCTCGACCACCAGGGCGGGGTCGCCCACGACGCCGGCGTCCTCGTGCGCTGCGCGCCAGCCCTCGGTCCGCAGGGTCACCACGTCGTGCTCGGCACGCTCGACCGACCCGCCCACCATGGCGACGCGACGCGCACCCCGCGCGAGCAGGTGCGCGACCGCGAGCCTGGCGCCACCGACGTTGTCCATCAGCACGTGGTCGAAGCTGGCCGGGACGTCGCGCTCGCCGATCAACAGCGCGGGGCGGCCCAGCTCGATGCGGCGCAGGTCGTCCGGCGTCAGGCCGGTCACGCTCAGCACCACGCCGTCGTAGAGCTGCACGCGCTCCTTGGCCACCGAGCTGAGCTGCCGCTCGCGCAGGGCACCGGTCCGCTCCACCGCGAGGTGCATCCCGTGGCGCTCCACCCGGTCGGCGAGCCGGCGCGCCAGCTGCCCGAAGTACGGCCGCTCGAGCTCGGGCACCAGCAGCCCGATGGCGCCCGTGCGGCCCACGCGCAGGTAGCGCGCCGCGAGGTTCACCTCGTAGCCCAGCTCGTCGATCGCCTGCAGCACGCGCAGCCGCGTCGGCGCACCCACCCGGTTCCGGCCGTTCACGACGTTCGACACGGTGATCTTGGACACGCCTGCTGCCTTGGCGACGTCGTCCATGGTGACCACCCCCCCATCTTGGTGCCCCGCGAGCCCCGCGGAGTGCCAGGCATCGCCCATCTCACCCATCCGACCGAGGAGACCTCCCGATGAAGCGACGCTCCCGGATCGCAGCGGCCCTGACGGCCGTCGCGACCCTCGCCCTGACCGTCACCGCCTGCAGCGGCGGGTCCGGCGGCGACAGCGACACCCTGACCTTCCTGTCCTGGAGCGGCGAGGAGGTGATGGGCCCCGTGGTCGAGCAGTTCGAGAAGGAGCACCCCGACATCAAGGTCGAGGTCTCCTACGCGCCGCCGGTCGCCGAGTACATCCAGGCGCTGCAGACCCGCGTCCTGTCGAACACCGCGCCGGACGTCTTCCTCATCGCCGCGGAGAACAAGACCAACCTCATCGAGGGCAAGCACGTGGTCGACCTGGCCGGCGAGCCGTGGATGTCGACCATCCCCGAGTTCAACCAGAAGACCTACAGCTCGGGCGACGCGGTCTACGGCGCCTCCACCTCCACGTGGGGCGCGGGGATCATGTACAACGAGGAGCTCCTGGCCCAGGTGGGCGCCGACGGCGTCCCGACGACGTGGGACGAGTTCCTCGACCTGTGCCAGCAGCTCAAGGACGCGGGCATCACGCCGTACCTCGAGGACCTCTCGCAGATGCCGACGATCGTGTCGTCGTTCGTCGGCGCGAAGAACGCGGCCGAGGGCTTCGGCATGGACGCGGCGATCTTCGACGGCTCCTCGTCGTTCGAGGACGAGTGGACCGAGCCTCTCACTCAGTTCAACCGCCTCTACGAGGAGGGCCTGGGCGACCCGAACACGGTGGGCCTGACCGGCGACCAGGTGTTCGACGAGTTCGCCAACGGCCGCGTCGCCATGATCACGTCGGGCCCGTGGAACGTCACGCCGCTCAAGGAGGCGGCGCCGGACATGAAGTTCGCCATCGCCCCGATCCCGGCCGCGCCCGACGGTGACCCGTACCTCGCGGGGGCGGCGAGCCCCGGCTACGCCATCAACGCCAAGTCGGACAAGATCGAGCAGGCCAAGACGTTCCTGCAGTACCTGGTGAGCGCCGAGGGCGTCGAGAAGTTTCAGTCGCTCTCCGCCGACATCACGGTGACCAGCGACTTCCAGCCGACGGTGGACCCGTCGCTCGACGCCATCGTCGACGACGTCCGGGCCGGCAACGTCTACCTGCCGATGATCGCCTGGACGCGCTCGGAGGACGTGCTCAACGTCGAGGCCGTCGCGCAGATCCAGCAGATGGTGCAGGGCACGGTGACGCCCCAGCAGGCGGCCGCCGCGCTGGACCAGAAGCTCGCCACCTCCTGACGACCCGGGCCGGTGGTGCGCCACGCCGCGCACCACCGGCCCATCCCCCGGAAGGAGCTGCTGATGGCCGTCGCCACCGCACCCACCACCACCGCCGTCTCGCGCCCCGCGGCGCGCCGCGGCCGCCCCCGGACCTCCGGCTGGGGCGGACCCCGCGCGAGCCAGCTGTTCCTCGTGCCGATCGCCCTGGTGTTCGTCGTCCTGTTCCTGATCCCGCTGGGGCAGACCATCTACTGGAGCTTCACCGACTTCACGGGCTACTCCGCGGACGTGAGCTTCGTCGGGCTCGAGAACTACCGCGTGATCATGCGCGACCCGTCGATGCTCGCGGGCCTCGGCTTCACGCTCCTGTTCGCCGTCGGCACCACGGTCCTGGTCACGGCGATCGCCATCCCGCTCGCCGTGATCCTCAACAAGGCGTTCGTCGGGCGCAACTTCGTCCGCTCGGCGCTGTTCTTCCCGGCGATCCCGAGCATGGCGGTCCTCGGGCTCGTGTGGAGCTACATCCTGTCGCCCATCGCGTCGGGCGCCCTCAACACCGTCCTGAACAACCTGTTCGGCCTCGGGCCGGTGCCGTGGCTCTCCGACGCCAGCCTCGCGCGCCTGTCGGTCGTCCTCGTGGGCGTCTGGGGCGCGGCCGGCTGGCACGCCGTCCTCTACCTGGCCTACCTGCAGTCGATCCCCGCGGAGCTCTACGAGGTCGCGACGATCGACGGCGCGGGCGCGCTCGCGCAGTTCCGGCACATCACGCTGCCGCTGCTGACGCCGGGCATCGTCGTCAGCCAGTTCCTGCTGATGACCGGCGGCCTCAAGGTGTTCGACCTGCCGTACACGCTGACCAACGGCGGACCCGGGTTCGCCACGTACACGATCACCCAGTCGATCATCACGTCCGGCGTCGGGCAGGGCCGCTACGGGCTCGCGTCGGCGCTCGCCGCCCTGTTCACGCTCGCAGTGGCCGCCCTGTCGATCGGGCAGCTGGTGCTGTCCCGCCGCGTGGAGAGGAACGTGCTGTGACCCGCCTGAAGCGGACGACCCTCAGCGTCGTCATGATCGCGATCGCCTGCCTGGTCGCGCTGCCGCTCTACTACATCGTCGTCAACACGTTCAAGACGCAGGCCGAGATGGTGGCCTCACCGATCGCGCTGCCGTCGTCGCTGAACCTCCAGAACTACATCGACGTGTTCAACGAGGTGCCGCTGGCGCGGAGCTTCGCCAACACCCTGTACGTCACCGTCGTCGGCGTCCTGGTGCAGCTGCTCATCGGTGCGATGGCCGCCTACGGCATGATCATGCGCGCCACGCGGTTCAACCGGATCCTCGGGATCGTGCTGGTCCTCGCGTTCGTCGTGCCCGCGCAGTCCACGCTCATCCCGCTCTACCGGATGCTCGTCGGCGTCAACCAGGTGGACACCCTCAACGGGCTGGTCATCATGTACGCCGCCGGCGCGGTGTTCTGCTTCTTCCTCATCCAGGGGTACATGCGGACGCTGCCGTTCGAGGTGATCGAGGCCGCGATGCTCGACGGCGCGGGCGTGGTGCAGATCTTCTGGCGCATCGTGCTGCCGCTGATCCGACCCATCCTGGTGACCGTCGGTGTCTTCCAGACGATGTGGGTGTGGAACGACTTCATCCTGCCCAACGTGTTCCTGTCGTCGCCCGAGAAGCGGACGATCGTGCTGCAGGTCTACACGGCGGTCGGGGAGTTCCGGACGGACTGGCCGTCGTTCATGACCCTCAGCGTGCTCGCCCTGCTGCCCATGGTCGTGTTCTTCGTGTTCACGCAGCGGCACATCGTCTCGGGCCTGCTGGCGGGGAGCCTCAAAGGATGAGCCGCAGGATGAGCCGCACGATCCCCGCTCCCCTGTTCACCGACCCCGTGCACCACGCACCGACCGACCCCGTCGTCGTCGAGGCCCCCGACGGCACCTGGCGGATGCTCTACACCCAGCGCCGCGCGGCCGACCGGTCCGCCGGCGTGGCCTGGATGCACGGTACGGAGATCGGCCTGGCGACCTCCGACGACGGCGGCCTGACCTGGGCGTACGCCGGCGTCGTCGACGGCCTCGACCACATGCCCGGGCAGAACACGCTCTGGGCGCCCGAGGTCGTCCGCATCGGCGCCGAGTACCACATGTTCCTCACGCACGTGCCGGGCACCCCCAGCTCCTGGGACGCGCCGCGCACCATCACGCACCACACGTCGCGCGACCTGGAGGCCTGGACGTACCGCGGCACGCTGCCGCTGTCCTCCGACCGGGTCATCGACGCGTGCGTCGTCGCGCTCCCGTCCGGCGGCTTCCGCCTCTGGTACAAGGACGAGGCAGCCGGCTCGCAGCAGTGGTGCGTCGACTCCCCGGACCTGGTCACGTGGAGCACGCCGCGCCCGGTCGTCACCGAGCCGGCGGGCGAGGGCGCGAACGTCTTCCGCCTCGGCGGGTGGTGGTGGCTGCTGGTCGACGAGTGGCGCGGCCTCGGCGTCTACCGCTCGCCCGACCTCGAGACGTGGGAGCGGGACGGCCTGGTCCTGGCCGAGCCCGGCAGCCGACCGTGGGACGCCGGCACGGGCCGGCACGCGGACGTCGTCGTCGGCCGGGCCAGCAACGGCACCGAGGTCGCGTGGATCTTCTACTTCACGCACCGGGTGGAGCCAGGTCCCGACAACGTCGGATCCGCCGACGAGCTCGACCAGCACGGCGTCCCGCTCGCCCACCGCACCGACGTGCAGGTCGCCGCCGCGACGGTGGTCGACGGGCACCTGGTGTGCGATCGCGACGCCGACCCCGACCTCGACCTGCGCCGCACGGCGCCCCACCCCGACAGGAGCTCCTCCCGATGACCGACCCCGCCCTGGACGCCGCGATCGACCTCGACGTCCCCGGCCCCACCATCAGCCGCCACCTCTACGGGCAGTTCGCCGAGCACCTCGGCCGGTGCATCTACGAGGGCTTCTGGGTGGGCGAGGACTCCGACGTGCCGCACGTGGGCGGCATCCGCGCCGACGTGGTGGAGGCGCTGCGCGAGCTGGCCGTGCCGAACCTGCGCTGGCCCGGCGGCTGCTTCGCCGACGAGTACCACTGGCAGGACGGCATCGGCCCGCGCGAGCAGCGGCCCCGCATGGTGAACACCCACTGGGGGGACGTCGAGGAGAACAACCACTTCGGCACCCACGAGTTCATGGCCCTGTGCGAGCTGCTCGGCGCCGAGCCGTACGTCTCGTCCAACGTCGGCTCGGGCAGCGTCCAGGAGATGAGCGAGTGGGTCGAGTACCTCACGCGCACCGGCGACTCCCCGATGGCGCGGCTCCGTCGCGAGCACGGGCGCGACGAGCCGTGGACCGTCCGCTTCTGGGGCATCGGCAACGAGCCCTGGGGCTGCGGCGGCAACCTGCGCGCCCCGCAGTTCGCGTCGCTGGCCCGCCAGTACGCCACCTACGCGCGCGACCACGGCGACAACCGGCTGTACCGGGTGGCGGCCGGGGCCGCGGACGACGACTACGCGTGGACCGAGACGCTCATGAAGGAGGTCACCACGGGCCTGGGCGACCGCAGCCCGCGAGCGCTGTTCCAGGCGGTGTCCTTCCACTACTACACGATGTCCGGGCCGTGGTCGGCGAAGGGGTCGGCGACGTCGTTCACGGACGAGGAGTACTGGACGACCATGCGGCGCGCGCTGCACGTGCGCGAGCTCCTGGCCGGCCACGCCGCCGTCATGGACGCCTACGACCCGACCAAGCAGCTCGGCCTGGCACTCGACGAGTGGGGCACGTGGTGGGACGTCGAGCCCGGCACCAACCCGGGGTTCCTGTTCCAGCAGAACGCCCTGCGCGACGCCCTCGTCGCGTCGGTGCACCTCGACGCGTTCCACGACCACGCCGACCGGCTGCGGCTGGCGAACATCGCCCAGACCGTCAACGTCCTGCAGGCCATGGTGCTCACCGACGGCGACCGGCTCGTGCGCACGCCGACCTTCCACGTCTTCGCGATGAGCAGGGCGCACCAGGACGCCGTCGCGCTGCCGGTCCGGGCGGTCCGGCGGGCGACGCGCGAGGTGGACGGGGTGGAGATCGACACGGTCTCCGCGTCGGCGTCGACCAAGGACGGCCGCGTGCTGGTCTCGGTCACCAACCTCGACCCGGTGGACGGGGCGACCGTGCGGATCGACCTGCGCGGCCGCCCGGTCTCCGACCCGGTCGGTACGGTGCTGACCGCCGCGTCAGCGCAGGACCACAACACCGCGGACGACCCGGGGGTGGTCGCGCCGCGGCCGTTCGACGGAGTCCGCCTGACCGGCACCAGGCTGGAGCTCGACCTGCCGCCGGCCGCCTTCGTCACCGTGGACCTCACCCTGGGCTGACGTCCGGCGCCGTATCTCCCCCTCCGCGGGCCGTTCCTTCGTGCTGGCGGCCCCACCGCGGGGTCGCCGGCCCGGGCCGACCGGCGCGGGCCAATCGGAGGGGGAGCCATGGGTTTCTATGTGAAGGACCTGTACGTCCAGCGCGTACCGAAGTTCCAGTGGCACGACAAGCTGACCAACCCGCCGACGGTCCCCGAGACGTCGGCGATCATCCAGATCGCGGCACTGTCGCCGCAGATCGCCGAGGTGCAGGCGCGTGCCGGCGGCGGCGGGGGCGGCGTGTTCCTGCCGGCCGACGACAACACGGTCTACACGATCCCGTCGCACTGGACGCCGGTCATCTCGCCGGTCGGCCGGCTCAACGAGGCCGACCTGCAGATCGTCAGGGAGAGCCTCGTCGCCACGCTCAAGGCGGTCGAGCAGCAGATCGAGGGCCTCCAGGGGTCCGCGGAGGACATCGCGTACGCGGCGTCCGTCCTCAAGGGCTGACGATGCCGACCCCGCCCGGTGAGCGCCTCGCCCGGATGACCCGCACGGTGGTCGTCCGGGGAGCGGCGCTCGCCGGGTGGGTCGGTCCGGACCAGCTGGCCGCGGTGCTCTACCGGTCCGGCGGCACCGCGCCGGACCCCCGGGAGGATCCGCGCCTCGCCCGCTTCCTCGTGGACCGGGCCGAGCGGCGCGCGCCACTGGCTCACCACGACCGCTCCCGGACCGAGCACTGGAACGGGTGGACGGTGCCCGGGACGACCACCGCGACGCAGGTGCACAAGGTCTACGTCAGCCCGACCGTCCCGTGCCTGCCCACCGCCCTGCCGGTGGTCTTCGCGACCGCGGCCGCGCTCGAGGTCCCCGCGTGGAAGGTCGGCGCCGACGGCCCCGGGCTGCACCGGCCGGACAAGATCGTGCTCTACCTCCCCACTGCGCAGCGCGCCGACGAGGTCGCCACCGCGCTCGCCGAGGCCCTCGACGACCTCGACCCGCAGGGCGTCCCGTTCAGCGGCCAGGTCGGCGCGACGGGCATCGTGTCCCGCGGCCGCGACCAGGACGGCACCAGCTGGCGCGCCGTCGTGACGCACGCCGTCGCGGAGGCGCTCGTCGACCGACGCAGGTCGCTCGGCGCGGACGCCCCCGCGCCCCAGGTCGCCGACGCCGCGCTGAGCGCGCTCGCCACCGCGGGATACGACGTGGACCACTGGCGTCCCGGCGTCCGGACGCGGGTGCCGGCATGAACGACGTGCGCTACGTCCTGCACGCCGACGTCGAGGCCGTGCCGATGCCGGACCAGGACGAGGTCCTCGTCGCGCGCCGCGGCAGCCGCGTCCCGCCCCAGCTCCTGTCCGGCGACGCGATGGCCCTGCTCGAGCACTTCCGGCAGCCGTCCACTCTGGTGGACGCCGTCCTCGCGTACGCCGCCGCCGTCGGCGCCGACCCGCTGGGCACGCTCGACGAGTCGTTCGGCGTGCTCGTCGCCCTGACCCGCACCGACATCCTCGTCGCCGACGGCACCGCGACCTCGCTCCAGGACCGGCACGCGATCGGGGAGCGCGTCGGGCCGGCAACCATCACGGCGCGCATCCGGGTGCTGCGGGACAGCGAGATCTGGCGCGCGGTCCTGGCCGACGGGACGCGGGTCGTCGTCAAGGTCGTCGACGACGAGATGCAGGGACCCGGCCTCGTCGCCCGCGAGCTCGCCGCGCTCGAGCGGCTGGACGGCCCGGTCGCGCCGCGGCTCGTCTGGCACGAGCTCTCGCCGACGGGCGGCACGCTCGTGCTCGACGAGGTCGACGGCGACCCGGCGGACCTGGCCGCCCTGACGACCTCCGACCGCCGGCACCTCGTGGTCCAGGTGCTCGACGCCTACGTCGCCCTGCACGACCGCGGGGTGCTGCACGGCGACGTCCACCCGGGCAACGTGCTCGTCGGACCCGACGGCGCGGTGACCCTCATCGACTTCGGTCTCGCCTCAGCGGGTGGCGACCCACCGCCGCGACCCGCGGGCGGCGAGTACCTCGACCCGACGGCCGCCGCGGCGCTGCTGCACGGCACTCCGACCCCGGCGCTCGACGCCGCGGCCGAGCAGTACGCCGTCGCGGCGGTCGCGTTCCGGCTCCTCACCGGCGCGCCGCCGCTCGACCTCGCGTGCGAGCGCGACGAGGCCCTGTGCCGGCTGGCTGAGCACCGGCCGCGGTCGTTCGTCGCGGTGGGCGCGACCCCGTGGCCCGCCGCCGAGCGCGTCCTGCGCCGGGCGCTGTCCACCGACCCGCGGCGTCGGTACCGCTCGGTGCGCGCCCTGCGGGACGCGTTCGCCGCCGTCGAGCCCGTTCCGCCCACCCCTCGCCTCGACCTGGGCGACGCCGTGGCATCGCTCGACGTCGACGGACCGGTGTGGGCGTCGGCCGACGACGCCCGCGCGGCGCACGTCGCCTGGTTCCTCGGCCGCGTCGCCACCCTCACCGGCGACCAGCACGCCTTCGACCTCGCGTTGCTCTGGTCCGCCCGCTGCGGCCACGCCGAGCCCCCCGCTCCAGCCGCGCGCGGCCCGATCGCCCGGGCACACCGGGCGCTCGCCCGGACCGATCGGCCGTCGTCCGTGCGGATCGCCCGAGACATCGCCGCGCAGCTGCGGTCCGGACCGGACGAGCCCGTCGACGTCCTCACCGGTGGCTGGGCCGGCCTGCTCCTCGAGGTCGAGTGCCGTCGCCCTGCGCTGGCCGTCGCGCCCGGGAGCAGCGCGGAGATCAGGTCGCCGTCGGCCTGATGGGAGCCCGGAGGCCGAGCGAGCGCAGCTCGAGGGACGCGAGCGCGGTGATGACCTCAGGCTCCCCCCGACGCCACGCGTTCGCGGGGTCGTCGCTCACGCGGGCGAGCGCCCGGACCGGCTGCGTCGCGAGCGCGCGCAGGGCGAACAGGTCCAGGTCGGCCGCCGAGTCGAGGATGCCCTGCGCCGCGCGTGCGCGACTGACGAACCGGATGCGGGACCACAGCCAGACCGCGACGACGAGCAGGATCGGCACCGCGGCGATGAGGAGCCCGAGCAGCAGCGCGAGCTGGGCCACGCCCTGCTGCACCTCGACCCCCGCGTGGGCGATCGAGTCCGCCGCTCCACCGGCCGCGTCGAACGGCGTGCGGACGTCGTCGCCCACGAGCGGGACGCGCGCCACGGTGTCTCCGGCCGAGGTCAGGCCGTCCGAGAGCGACGACCCCGCGTCCTCCAGCGTGCGCCCGGGCGCGGCGAGCCGTCCGACGACCTCGTGCACCCAGAGCCCGGCGCGGACCCAGAGGACGACCCAGCAGAGGACGAGGACGTCACCGAAGAGCTGGCGGGCACGCCGCCACGGGGTCTGCGCGTAGATGGTCACGCGGGACATCCTGGCGTGCGCGGGCGCGGCACGCCGGGGGCCCAGCTCGTGGCGGCCCGGACAGCGACAGCCCGGACCCCACGACGGGGATCCGGGCTGTCGGAACGCGGTAGCGGTGGGATTTGAACCCACGGTGGACTTTCACCCACACACGCTTTCGAGGCGTGCTCCTTAGGCCGCTCGGACACGCTACCTCGGCGAGAAGGGTACCTGGTCGGAGGCCCTGCCTCCGAATCGGCGTCGTACGGTGGTCAGGTGAGCACCACCCCCGACGCCGTCCCGATGACCGCCGGCTCGCTGGCCGACGTCGTCGAGGTGCTCGCGGGCCACCGCCTGGCGGTGCTCACGGGCGCCGGGGTGTCGACGGACTCCGGCATCCCCGACTACCGCGGCCCCGACTCCCCGCCGCGCACGCCGATGACGTTCCAGCAGTTCACGGCCGACGAGGGGTTCCGCCGCCACTACTGGGCGCGCAACCACGTCGGGTGGCGGCACGTGCACCGGACGATGCCGAACGCGGGGCACCGGGCGCTCGCTGCGATGGAAGCCCGCGGGGTCGTCACCGGGCTCATCACGCAGAACGTCGACCTGCTGCACGAGGCCGCCGGCTCGCGGCACGTCATCGACCTGCACGGCCGCTACGACCGGGTCCGGTGCCTGTCCTGCGGCATCGTCATCTCGCGCGCCGAGCTGGCCGACCGGCTCGACACCCTCAACCCGGGGTTCGCCGCGGCGGTCGCGGACATCGAGATCGCGCCCGACGCCGACGCCGTCATCGAGCAGACCAGCCACTTCGTCGTCGCGGCCTGCAGCGCGTGCGGCGGGATGCTCAAGCCCGACATCGTCTACTTCGGCGAGACCGTGCCGCGCGAGCGGGTCGAGCGCGCGTACGCGATGGTCGACGCCGCCGACGCGCTGCTGGTCGCCGGGTCGTCGCTGACCGTGCAGTCGGGGCTGCGGTTCGTGCGGCACGCGGCCCAGACCGGCAAGCCGGTGGTCGTCGTGAACCGGGGTGCCACGCGCGGCGACAGGTACGCGGCCGTGACGCTCGACGCGGGCACGTCGGAGACGCTCACGGACCTGTCGGAGACGCTGCCGACCCCGCGTCAGCCGCGCTGAGCCTCGAAGAACCGGCGCAGCAGCAGGCCGCACTCCTCGGCCCGCACGCCGCCCACCACCTCGACCCGGTGGTTGAGCCGCCGGTCGCGCACCACGTCCCACTGCGACCCGCACGCGCCGGCCTTCGGGTCCCACGCCCCGAGCACCAGGCGGGGGATCCGCGCCAGCACCGTCGCACCCGCGCACATGACGCACGGCTCCAGGGTCACGACGAGGGTGCAGTCGTCCAGCCGCCACCGCCCGAGGTTCTCGGCGGCGGACCTCAGGGCGAGGATCTCCGCGTGCCCGGTCGGGTCGGCGTGCGCCTCGCGGGTGTTGCGACCGCGCCCGACCACCTCGCCGCGGGGTCCGACGACGACCGCCCCGACCGGGACGTCGTCGGTGAGCACCGCCCGGCGGGCCTCGTCGAGCGCGAGCCCCATGGCCCAGGCGTCGGCGGGCTGCCACGGACGGTCGGCGTCGGTCATGCGGGCATCATCGCGCAGGCCGCGGCGGGAGGGCAGGAGGCCGGTAGGTTGAGCGCATGCGCCTGCACGTCGCGGACCACCCCCTGGTCGCCCACAAGCTCACCGTCCTGCGCGACGAGAACACCGCGTCGCCCACCTTCCGGCTCCTGGTCGACGAGCTGGTCACCCTGCTCGCCTACGAGGCGACGCGCGAGGTGCACGTCGAGGCCGTCGACATCGTCACGCCGGTCACCGCGACCACGGGCGTGAAGCTGGCCGACCCGCGCCCGCTCGTCGTCCCCATCCTGCGCGCCGGGCTCGGCATGCTCGACGGGATGACCCGCCTGCTGCCCACTGCCGAGGTCGGCTTCCTCGGCATGCAGCGCGACGAGCAGACGCTCGAGGCCATCACCTACGCCAACCGGCTGCCCGACGACCTCTCCGGCCGGCAGTGCTTCCTGCTCGACCCGATGCTGGCCACCGGCGGCACGCTCGTCGCCGCCATCGACTTCCTGCTCGCGCGCGGCGCCCGCGACGTCACCGCGGTCTGCCTCCTGGCCGCCCCGGAGGGCCTCGCGGTGGTCGAGCAGGCGGTGGGCGACCGCGCCGACGTGTCGATCGTGGTCGCGGCCGTCGACGAGCGCCTCAACGACAAGGCGTACATCGTGCCGGGGCTCGGCGACGCGGGCGACCGCCTCTACGGCGTCGTCTGAACCGTCCCACCACCTGGGACACCGACGAATCCCCCTTGGTGTCGACGAGCGGGCGTGCGACAGTCGCCCCATGACCACGTCTGCGCAGCGCCCCGTCGCCGCGTATCCGTGCGCGTGTCATCGGTCCTGACCCACGAGGCCGACCGACCAGACCGCCGCCCGTCCCTCGGGCCGGCGGACCGCGCACCCGGAGACGTCCATGGCACTGCCCGCCCCGCTTCCCGCCCCGTTGCCCCGGCCCCAGCCCGGGCTCGTCCTCTACGTGAGCCTGCCCGCCGGTGGTTCCCACTCGCCCGGTGACCTGGCCGAGGTCGCCGAGGTGCTGCGCGAGTTCGCGACCGAGCTCCTCCCCGGCGCCGACACCTACACGGCGCTGTCCCTGGCGCCGGCGGGTTCCGACGACGTGCACCGCCTGGGCGACCGGCTGAGCCACCTGCGACTCCTCGACGTCCTCGCCGACCCGGGGGATGTCGGCTGAGGACCAGCGCTGCCGGGCCCACGCTCTGGGGGCTCCGGGCCCGGCAGCGCGCCCCCGGGTCGCCGGTCGCGACGGGCGTGCCTACCGTGGGAGGCATGCGCATCGCCATCGCCGGAGGTCACGGGCAGATCGCGCGGCTCCTGTCCCGCGCCCTGAGCGCGCGCGGGGACGTGCCCGTCGCCCTGGTCCGCCGCCTCGCCCACGTCGACGACGTGGTGGCCGACGGCGCCGAGGCAGTGGTTCTCGACCTCGAGCGCGCGAACGCCCGGGACGTGGCCGAGGCGATCGCCGGGGCGGACGCCGTCGTGTTCGCCGCGGGCGCCGGGCCCGGCAGCGGCCTCGCCCGCAAGGACACGGTCGACCGCGGGGCCGCCGCGCTGCTGGCCGACGGGGCCGAGCAGGCCGGCGTCGGGCGGTACGTGCTGATCTCGTCGATGGGCGCCGGGGCACCCCCGCCCGCGGGCACCGACGAGGTGTTCGCCGCCTACCTCGTCGCCAAGCGCGCGGCCGAGCAGGACCTGCGCGCCCGAGACCTCGACTGGACCATCCTGCGGCCCGGCGGCCTCACCGACGACCCGGCGGCGGGCACCGTGCACCTCGACCCGTCCGTCCCCCGCGGCTCCGTCCCCCGGGCGGACGTCGCAGCCGTGCTGGTCGAGCTGCTGCACGAGCCGCGGTCGGCCGGGCTCGTGCTCGAGCTCGTCGGCGGCGAGGTGCCCGTCGGGGCGGCGGTCGCCGCAGCCCTGTGATCAGCCGACGTCGGCCGCCGGCACCGTCCGCAGCGTGATCGCCCCGATCAGGTACTGGTCACCGGCTGTCGTCGCGGTCAGCGAGCTGACGTCGCACGCGAGCCGCACCTCGCGGAACGCCTTGGCATCGGTGCCCAGCGAGTTGCCCGCGCGCCACCCGGTGGCGGTCGAGTCGAAGGCGTTGGTGTCGACGCCGCTCGTGGCGTCCCAGCGGGTCGGGGTCAGTGCGCGCTTGACGGTCGCCCCGGAGCTGTTGCCGCCCAGGCAGGTGTCGCCCAGCAGGAGCCGGTCGCCGGTGCCGGTCCGGTCGCCCTCCCACGCCACCACGCCGATGCGCGCGGACGTGCCGGCCGTCGACGCGAACTCGAACGCGAGCGGCGCCAGCGACGTCCCGATCCACTGCCCACCGTCGTAGACGGTCACGGACGCGTCCGACGCCGGGTCGGCGTAGACCACGACGAGGGACCAGCCCGCGTAGTACGTCTTGTCCTTGTCCTTGGCGGTCGCGCTGACGGCGACGTCGGCGACCGACCAGTCGCCCGCACCGCCGGCCGCCACCAGCGACGTGACGTCCGAGAACGACTGGTAGTACGTACGGCCCGCGTTGTCACCCGGCTGCGCCAGGGGCGCTCCCGTGACGTCGGTGTAGGTGCCCCCGGGGCCACGCAGGCGGGCCGAGGTCAGCGGGCCGCTCCACGTGTCGCCCGCGCCGATGTTCGCCGACCAGTAGAGCCCGGCGAACACGATCTGCCGGCCGGCCGGGACGTCGAGCCGCGCGGTCGATGACACGGGGACCGTCGCGCGCGGGGTCTTGGGCGCCGGCGGTGCCTCGTCGAGCGCCATCATCGCGAACGCGTTGTTGTCCCGGTTGCCCGTGGACAGGGCCGACGCGCAGTCCGGCAGCGCGGCGTCGCAGGACAGGAGCGGCGCGCCGATCTCGGTCACGTCGGCGTGCTCGAAGCTGTCGCGGGCGGTGAGGCCTGCCGACGACGTCTGGACCGAGCGCTGCGACGTCACGGTCGCGCCGGGCGCCTCGACCACGACGGTCGCTGTGCCCTTCGCGCTGCCGGCCCACCGGACGTTGACGAGCACCTGCGTTGACCCGCCCGCCGGGATCGTCGCCAGCGCGCAGGTCACCGTGCGCCGGTCCTCGGACGCCGTGCAGCCGGGGGTCTGCGGCCCCTTGGCCTCGGGGTCCGCGCGCAGGTTCACCGGGAGCGTCAGGGTCGCCGTGGGCTCCACCGCGTCCGCGACGCTCGCGCTCACCGTGAACCGGGCCGTCCCGGTCCCGTCGGCGTTGAGCAGGATGTAGGGGTCGTACCCGTCGAGCCCGAGCACGGGGTTCAGGGCCTCGACCGCGACGTCGAGCGCGGCGGCCGGGTCGGCGTCGGGGGCCGTCGCGGACACGGTCAGCGCACCGACCGGGCCGAAGGCCGTCGGCACGGCGCGCAGGTCGACGGGCAGGTCGACGGTGGTGCCGGGATCGATCTGCGCGGTCGAGCAGACGACGGTCGAACCCTCGGTGCAGCTCCAGGCCTCGTCGGTCACGGCGGGCGAGCCGAACCCGAGGCCGTCGGGTCGCTGCAGGGTCACCTGGACGCCCACCGCCGGGAGGTCGCCGGTGTTCGAGATGCTCACCGGCACGCTGGTCGGGGTGCCCAGTGCGACCGTCGCCGTGCCGGGGCCGTTGACCGCCAGCACCGCCGGACGCTGCAGCGTGAACGGCACCGTCACGGTCTCCGGCGTCCCGCGCCCGCTCGGCGTCAGCTGGAGCACGAGAGACCGGTCGGTGACGACGTCGGTGGACCCGGCGGTGAGCAGCAGCGACAACGGCGCGTCGGCGCGCGCCCCGACCGCACCCGAACGGCAGGTCATCGGCTGCGTGCCGGTGCAGCTCCACGCTCCGGACGTCGGCGCGGCCGCGCCCGTGACCCCGTGGGGCAGCACCACGGCCACCGTCCCGGAGCCCGCGGGGATGGTGGTGCCGCCGAGGTTGGCGACCGCCAGGTCGAGCTGCCGGGTCCGCCCGCTCACCAGCGCGACGGTGGCCGGCGCGCTGCGCAGGCTCAGCCGGGCGGGCGCGGGCGCGATCACCACGCGGATGGGCGGCGCGACATAGTCGATGCCGGCGCCGAGCACGCGGAGCCCGACCTCGCCGTCCGACTGGTCGAAGGACTCGTCGATCGAGACGTGCAGCACCAGGGTCGACGTGGTCAGGCCGGGGAGCACGTCGAGCGTGCACCGCGCGACGCCCGTGCCGTCGCCCACGACGCACACCCACCCGGCCGACCCGATCACGGCGAACCGGCCCGTGGAGATGCCGGCGAACGCCGCGGCGCTGACGCCGTCCAGCGTCACGCCGGGGGGCAGGGTCACCTCGGCGACCAGGTTGGTCGCCGCGGTCTCGCCGCTGTTGCGCAGCCCGATCGTCAGCTCCTGGTCCGTCAGGCCCGCCTCGAGCATCAGCCCGTCCGGCGGCACCTCCACGGAGACCGAGGCCGGGGTCGGCTCCGCGGGCTCTTCCGGGTCCGCCGGCTGCTCCTCGTCCGTCGACGACGAGAAGGGCGCGTCGGCGGTCAGGTCGCCGTCGTCGCCGCCCGAGAGCGTCGGCTCGTCGCCGAGCAGCGTCTCCTCGGGCGCGAGCTCGGTGGGGTCCGGCGTCGGAATGTCCGTCGGCTGCGGAGTGGCCAGCGCGTCGGCGCTCGAGCTCGGGTCGGGTGACGCCGTGGGCGCCTCGCTCGACGAGGGCGTCGGGTCCGCGACCGTGGCGGAGTCGGGCGAGCCGAGCAAGGTCGCGATGCCGATGGCCGCCACGGCTGCCAGCGCGACGCTGCCCACCGCGATCGCCGCCGCCCCGAGGGGGATCGCAGCGAAGAACGCCGCCACGCCTCCCGCCGCGGCCGCCCCGCCGGCGGCCCCCGCACCGACCACGCCGACCGCTCCGGTCGCCGCAGCCGTCGCGCC